>CADBLU010000076.1 GCA_902795605.1 uncultured Prevotellaceae bacterium
ATACAGAGACCTGCTGCCTGACAGGTGGGCAAAAACATAAGCAATCGCCATTGCACTTGCAATGCGGAAAATCAGAGACGCTTACTCTGAAAAGCCCTTTGATGCTCTTTTGAAAAACCCTTTGAACAGCTTTTGGAAAACCTCTGAAAAGCCCTTTGATGCCCCTTTGAAAAGCCTTTGGACAGCTCTGCTTTTGAAAGCCCTTGAGAGCATTGCCTGTTGTTAGTGTCCCGGTACGCTGCGGCATTGCCGCAGCCATCCCCTCCTGCCCGAAACGGATAAAAATGAAACGAGATAAATCCTTTAAAAATAGATGTCATCGAAACCCAATAAAAAACAAAGATTTTCGGCAGGTTTTTTATTCTTGATTGTTCATCCGTTTTACTTTCCCTCGCTTCGCGTGCAGCAATCAAGGGGACAGGTTTTTGATAGTGAATTTGAAAAATTCAATCAAAAACCTGTCCCCTTGATTGCTTCGGCCTCGGCCGATTGAAAAAAGCCCCCCTGCGGACGTGAATCCGCAGGGGGGGCCTTTTGTACTGTCGGCGAACCGACTTTTCTCAACAGTTATCCAAGTTATCCAATCCTTGTACCAATGATTATCCGATCTCTATCGAGCGGGCCACCTTCACCCTCGACTGCTCCACTTTGGGAAGCGTCACGGTGAGAATGCCGTCGTTCACCTTTGCACCGATCTTATCCTTCTCCACATCGTCGGGCAGGATCAGCGTCTGCTCATACTTCGTATACGAGAACTCACGGCGCAGATAGTGCATCTTCTCGTCTTCCTGCTTGCTGGCCTCCTCCTTCTCAAGTTTGATCACAAGGTTGCCCTCATCGTTGATGTTCACGAAAAACTCCTCCTTCTTCAGCCCCGGGGCTGCCACTTCCACGATATAGGCGTCGGCGGTCTCCATCACGTTGATGGCAGGTGCCGTGGTGCACGGTTTGGTGGCTGCAAGGCCCACATTCATCAGGTCGTTGAAAAGCTCCGGTAACCAGTTGTCTCTCTGCATGTGTCTCATTTTCTTATTCTCCTATCATTTAAATGGTGAAACTTATTTTTCTATTCTATCAAGAGTATCTGAAGCCCGGATGAACCGGGACATCCTGTGTACCCTCTCACACACATATAGGCAATCTGCATACCATTCCCAAAGCCATGCCATTTTGTCATTTTTATATGTCATTATGGCAGAAAAGTGATTTTTTAGGAGTTTAGGAGATAACTTTGGGGGAGTTTAGGAGTTTAGGAGATTAGGAGTTTAGACATTACTCTTGCGAATCTTCAACATACCAAAACATGGTTGACACGATACTATTGTCTAAACTCCTAAACTCCTAAACTCCTTATTTCCATATCCCCTTATCCACGATACTCCTAAACTCCCTATTTCCAAATTCTCCCAATCACAATGTTAATTCATAATAAAAAAGGGCATCGCAAAGCACCTTTTCAGCTAAAAACGGCAACATTTTCGGATAAAATAGCTACATTTGCTGCAATATTGCAAAATCATAACGACATGAGCACATCCCTTTTCCTCAGATGGCAGAGATGCCGCACCCTCGGACTGGTGCTGCTGGCCATGACCACCTGCTGCTGTACCGGCAACGCGCAAGGCGGCAGCAACAACGAGACTACCCCCGAAAAGCCCGCCGCCACCGAGGTGACCCTCCTCTTCGGAGGCGACCTCATGCAGCATGAGCCGCAGATCAAGGCGGCCCACCGCGCCGACGGCACCTACGACTACTCCGACGTGTTCGCCTATATGGCTCCTGAGATCCAGAAGGCCGACCTCGCCATCGCCAACTTCGAAGTGACTCTCGGAGGCCCTCCCTACAAAGGTTACCCGCAGTTCTGCGCCCCCGACGAATACTTGCAGGCAGCCATCGACGCAGGCTTCGACATCCTCACCACCTGCAACAACCATAGCGTGGACACCCGCGCGCGAGGCCTCGACCGCACCATCACCATGATGGACTCCCTCGGAGTGAAGCACCTCGGCACCTACCGCAACGAGCAGGAGCGGGCAGCACAATACCCGTTCATCATCGAGTGCAACGACATCCGCATCTGCCTGCTCAACTACACCTACGGCACCAACGGCATCCCCGTGCCCAAGCCCTATATCGTCAACCTCATCGACACCGCCGTCATCGCACGCGACATCGTCAAGGCCAAGGCGTTGAACCCCGACGTCATCATCTGCATGCCCCACTGGGGCGACGAGTATGTGCTGTTGCCCAACAAGAGCCAACGCGACCTGGCCAACTGGCTTTTCGCCCACGGCGTAGACCACATCATCGGCGGACATCCACATGTGGTGGAGCCCATCGAGGTGCGCGACGGGCAGCAACTGCTGGCCTACTCCCTCGGCAATTTCGTCTCCAACCAGTCGAGGCCCAACACCGACGGAGGCACGATGGTGCGCATGACCCTACGCAAGGAGAACGGGACGACCACGCTCAAAGACTGCGGCTACAACCTCTACTGGGTGTCGAGACCCGTCACCTCCGGACTGAAGAACTACCGTGTGCTGCCCTCCAGCTTCCCCGACGAAAAGCTCAACGCCACCGAGCGGACCAAGCGCGACACTTACCTGCGCAACACCCGCGACCTCTTCTCCAAGCACAACAAAGGCATCAGCGAATACTTTATCAAATAAAGGCTATCAGAGCTCAAAAGCTCACTCTGACAGACAGAAAAGTACATCAATCACAAAAAAGCGGCGATAAACATTGCCGCTTTATTTTTTTTTCTTAATTTTGTGGCGGATACCCGGACTTTCTCCGGAACGAAGGCTTGTGCCTTCTTCAACACTTGTTGCCAACTGACATTACTACTATAACCAAAATAACACTTAAGATGATGAAAAAACAATTACGTTATTTCTTTACGCTGCTGCTTTTGGCTGTCACCAGCGTGGGATGGGCGCAAGACGTGTTCTACACCCTCACACCTGCAAACGGCTCAAACAACAGCTATGCCGGCAACTGCGACATCGAAATCGACGGCATCACATGGAACCTCACCGGCAACTCACAGATGCAGCCCTGGCGACTCGGAGGCAAGACCCTCACCGACACCGACAGGACGCTCTACTCCAAAACCCCCATGGGAAGTGCCATCTCAAAGGTGAGCATGGAATTAGGGACAATCTCTCTCACCGTCAACTCCTTTAAACTGACCGTCGCCGCCGACGCTGAGTTCAGCACGGTCATCGACGAGGTGTCGGCAACCGTAGAGGCCAGCAAGACCATCGACATCACACCCTCCTCAGGGTCGGCATGGGCCAGCGGAGCCTACTACAAATTCACGTTCAACGTGACGACCTCCGGCTCCAGCAACCAGTTCGTACAGTTCGCCAAGGCTGACTTCTACAAAGGCACCGACACCAGCGGCAAGACGCCGGCCGGACTGGCCTACGCCACCACCACCGTGGAGAAGAAGTTGGGCGACGCCGCCTTCACCAACACGCTCACCAACCCCAACAACCTCACCATCACCTATACGAGCAGCGACCAGACCGTGGCCACCGTCAGCAGCAACGGACTGGTGACCATCAAGGGCGCGGGCACCACCACCATCACCGCCACCTCGAAAGAGACCACTAAGTTCTACACTGGCACCGCCACCTATACCCTCAACGTCATCGACCCCAATGTGCCGGGCGCCTCTGCCGACAATCCCTACACCGTGGCACAGGCCAAGGCAGCCATCGACGGCGGCTCCACCGACAATGCCTACGTCAAGGGCATCATCTCGCAGATTGACAAGGTGAATGTCAACGGCGACGCCACCTACTGGATCTCCGACGACGGCTCCACCGCCAGCCAGTTTGAGATCTACCGCGGCAAGTACCTCGACGGAGCCAACTTCTCCAGCACCGACCAGATCAGAGTGGGCGACGTAGTGGTGGTCTACGGAAAACTGGCGAAATACAGCAGCACCTATGAGTTGGGCGCAGGCAACAAGATTGTCTCCATCAAGACGGCAGGAAAGCCCGCCGCAGGACTGGCCTATGCCACCGCCACCGTGGAGAAGAGCGTCGGCGACGCTGCCTTCACCAACGCACTCACCAACCCCAACAACCTCACCGTCAGCTATAAGAGCAGCAACACGGCCGTGGCCACCGTCGGCAGCAACGGACTGGTGACCATCAAGGGCGCAGGCACCACCACCATCACCGCCACCTCGGCCGAGACCTCTAACTTCGCCGCTGGCGAGGCCTCCTACACCCTCACCGTCACCGACCCCAATGCCGCAGGCTCATCTGCCGACCATCCCTTCACCGTGGCACAGGCCATGGCCGCCATCGACGGTGGCTCTACGGCCAACGCCTATGTCAAGGGTATCATCTCGCAGATCGACGAGGTCTACACCCAGAACGGCAACGCCACCTACTGGATCTCCGACGACGGCACCACCGCCAAACAGTTTGAGCTCTACCGCGGCAAGTACCTTGACGGAGCCAACTTCACCAGCGCCGACCAGATTGCCGTGGGCGACGAGGTAGTGGTCTACGGAAAACTGACGAAATACGGCGACACCTATGAGTTGGGCTCAGGCAACAAAATCGTCTCACTCAAGCACTCTGGCAAGGAGGCCGCCGGACTGGCCTACGCCGACGACACCGTGGAGAAGAACCTCGGCGACGCAGCCTTCACCAACCCGCTCACCAACCCCAACAACCTCACCGTCAGCTATAAGAGCAGCAACGAGGCCGTGGCCACCGTCAACAGCAGCGGACTGGTGACCATCAAGGGCGCAGGCACCACCACCATCACCGCCACCTCGGCCGAGACCTCTAACTTCTCCGCAGGAGAGGCCTCCTACACCCTCACCGTCACCAACAACGCCACCGTCATCGACCTCAGAGGAAAGAAAGAGCCCGTCACCTTCACCGTGATGAACGAGTTCATCGAGGGCAACGGCTACAACAGCTATGAGACCGCCAGCCTCACCTCCAGCGACGGCACCACCTATGCCGGATGGTCGGCCACTGACGTGATGACAGGCAACAAGACCGGCCTGCAGATGAAAGCCTCCAGCGGTAAGCTCGTCTCACCGCAGATTCTCTCCGACAAGGGCGTGATGATCGACGTGACCCTGACCACCAACACCGTGACCATCACCGCCGGTGAGGATACCTCCGACGAGGGCAGCCTCTCCACATCGAGTACCGCCACCAACTTCACACTCTCCACAGGCTCCAAGTACACCATCGTGATGAGCATCACCATCACCCCGCTGACCGGAACCATCAAGCAGCCGGCAGGCCTGGCCTATGCCACCGCCACCATTGAGAAGGAAGTGGGCGACGAAGCCTTCACCAACGAACTCACCAACCCCCACGGACTCACCGTCAGCTACGCCTCCTCCAACGAGAAAGTGGCTACCGTGGACGCTAAGGGCAAGGTGACCATCCTCGCCGAAGGCACCACCACCATCACCGCCAGTTCTGAAGAGACCAGCACCTACAAGGCCGGAACAGCCTCCTACACCCTCACCGTCAAGAAGCCCGTGGAGCCGCAGATCGACAACAGCGACATCTACGAACTGGTGAAGGACGCCAGCACACTGGCCAACGGCGACGTCATCATCCTCGTGGGTGAAAACACCGTGCCCGCCGCAGAAGAAGGCGGTGAGCCTACGACCACCTACTTCGGACTGAGCACCAACCAGAAGGGCAACAACCGCGAGGCCGTGACAGTGACCTATAACGCCAACGGCACCATCACCGGCAACAACAAGCTGGAGGCCATCACCCTCGAGGGCGAGACCGGAGCATGGTATTTCAGCGTGACCGACGGATATCTCTACGCCGCCAGCTCCGACAAGAACTACCTCCGCACGGAGACGGAGGCCGACGACAACGCGAAGGCCGATATCACCATCGCCGACGACAAGGCAACCATCCTCTTCCAGGGCACCAACACCCGCAACGACCTGCGATTCAACTACAGCAGCACCAATCCGCTCTTCTCATGCTATGCCAGCACCTCTGAATTGGCCAAACCCAAAATCTACCGCAAGAAGGCCGCAGGCGGCTTGAAGGGTGATGCCAACGGCGACGGAGATGTGAACGTCACAGATGTCATGACAATCGTGAACTACCTCCTCGGCCGTTCCGTCCCAGTCTTCATCTACGAGAACGCCAATATCTATGAAGACAATGACGTGAACGTCACAGATATCATGACAATCGTGAACTACCTCCTCGGCCGCTGACACTTAGCGACACACTATTTCAGAGGGCCTGTCCGTCACGACAGGCCCTCATTTTTTATTAACAAGGGACAGTACACTAACAAGGCAATTATGGGGACAGGTTTTTGCACCAATCAGGAACAATCAGGGGGACAGGTTTTTGGACCAATCAGGGGGACAGGTTTTTGATTGAATTTTTCAAATTCATTATCAAAAACCTGTCCCCCTGATTGGTACCCCCCAAAACGACCAACTCCCTAAACCACCAAACGACCAACTCCCCAAACGACCAACCACCCCCCAAACGACCAATCCCAAACGACCAAACGACCAACTCCCCAAACGACCAAACCGCCAAAAATATTCATCCTTTTCTTTCTGCGTTTCACCTTTTTTATATAATTTTGTGGCCAAAATAAACACATATTCTTTATGACTGATAAACTACGTTTTTTGATGATGGCGCTGCTATGCGCCGTGGTATGTTCGGTGAGCGCACAAGAAACCACCACATACACTTTCACCAACAAGTCCTGGAATGCCACCTGTAATGATGCAACTGCCAAATGGACATCGGGCAAGGATGGCAGTAGCTTTACTACCAATCAAGGCGTTCAAATCACTAAAAATGGAACTGGTGCCAATGCCACCTCTCCCACATCATTTAGCAACATCTCCAAAATCGTTGTCAAGTATTGTACCAACAAAAGTGACGGAGCAGGTTCTATCATAATAAAAGTAGGAGATGGTTCGGAAAAGACCTCTAGCATTGCCTACGAATCGGGAGATGGAAGAACATTAAAAACAACCGAATTCAATTATACCACCACAGAATCCGGAGAGGTAAAAATCACAGTCGACTGTACCACCAACTCCATCTATATTTACAGCATCGCTATCACAACTGCCTCCACCAACCAAGTGGCCACGCCCACGTTTTCCGAACCCTCTGGGAGCGAGTTAGCTAAAGGCACGGTGGTCAACTTCAGCTGCGCCACAAGCGATGTCACTTTCTACTACACCACCAACGGCTCTAACCCCACTACCAACAGTACTCAAGGCTCATCCTATATGGTCAATAGCGATGTCACGCTCAAAGTCATCGCCGTCAAGGAAGGCATGGACGCCAGTAATGTGGCCACTGCCACCTATACCGTGGCCAAGCTCTCTCCCAACCTCGCTTTCTCTGAGTCGAACGTCACTGCCAACATCGGTGAGAGTTTCACTCCCCCGACACTCTCCTACGACACCAACTACAACGGCACCATCACTTATTCGAGCTCCAACTCGGCCATTACCGTCAATCCTAACACCGGAGAAGTGAGCTACGACGTCTCTGCTGCCGGAAAGACCACGACCATCACCGCGACTGCCTCTGCCACAGCCAACTATAACGCTGGCACCGCCTCCTATGTGCTCAATGTGGTCAACCCCAATGCCATCTCTGGCAATTTGAACAATTCAACCTTCGGCACCAATTATAATGGTCAATTGCCTGAGGGCTTTACGTCGCTTACTGGACATATTGGCGATGTTACGGTGATTTATTCAAGAGGAAGTAATACTGATACTCGCGCTTATATTAACGATAACGAAATAAGAGTTTATAAAGGGTATGAACTTACTTTTGAGGCTCCTGCGGGTTATTATATCAACTCTCTTGTATTCAATGCAAATATCAGTTCATTTAGTTGTAACAATGGCTCCATTTCAGGAACTCAATGGTCAACTTCAGACGATTTGACGAGCGTGACATTCACAGGTAGTGAAAGAGTGTATTTGAGGACTGTTACCATCACACTGATTCCTGCAGCCTCTTCCGTTGCCGCCCCCACTATCACGCCCGCTTCCGGCACCTATACCGAGGCCAAGACCGTCACCATCACCAACAACGCTGAGGGTGCTACAGTCTATTACACCACCGACGGAAGCACACCCTCCGCGTCCTCGACAGCCTATAGCGGCCCCTTCACGCTCAACAAGAACGGTACCTATACCATCAAGGCGATAGCCATCGATGATGAAGGCAGCAGCCATGTGAGCACAAGCACCATCACCATCAATATCAACGTGCCGGCTCCCACCTTCACCGAAGCCAACGGCACATCTTTCAATGAGCCTTACGCCATCCATCTGACGGCCGCTGACGGCTGCAACATCTATTATGCCATCAACGGCAGTCCTGTGGAAGACGGCAACCTTTCAAGCTCCGCCATCGCCTACAATGCCTCCACAGGCATTGCCAACCTCTCTAAAGCCTTGACTATCACCGCTGTAGCCGTGGATGCCGGTGGCAATATGAGTAGCCCTGTCACCGCCTCCTACACCTACACCGGCATGGTGCAAGTGCCTTACTACGAGAATTTCGATGCCGGACTGGGCAACTTCACTGTGGAAAGCAGCGGCACCAACGCTCCAGAATGGGTATTCAGACAAAACACAAGCCAGGAAGACATCGAGAGATACGGTGAAGCGAGAAAATATGCCTACGTCACAGGAAACGACAACAAGCGAGGGACGGCAAGACTCATCTCACCGATGATAGACCTCACCAAAGTAACCACCGCCACACTCAACTTCATTCATGCCGGCCGCTATTTCGACGGATATAACAATGACAATCAAAGTGTCGCACAAACCGCAGCGGGCAAAGCTCCCACCCACGCACAGCTCTTTGTGCGCGAAGAAGGTGGCAGTTGGACTCCACTGACCATCCCCAACTGGTTCACACAAAATGCCCAATACACCCGCTTCAACTCCGGCGACATCGACCTAACCAGTTATAAGGGCAAGAAGATCCAGGTGAGTTTCCTCTATACCGCCGACTCTAAGAGCACCGGCACATGGAATGTGCTGAAATTCGCTGTCACAGGCACCGAGGTCGA
This sequence comes from uncultured Prevotellaceae bacterium, assembly GCA_902795605.1. Classification (GTDB taxonomy): domain Bacteria; phylum Bacteroidota; class Bacteroidia; order Bacteroidales; family Bacteroidaceae; genus Prevotella. The sequence continues at coordinate 9,100 of CADBLU010000076.1, forward strand.
GATTGTGAATATGAAAACCGACGGCTATGTGACCTATGTGGTGAAGAACGATATCGACTGGGTGAAGACCCTCTCCCATAACAACAGCGAGAACCGCAACATCCACGGATACAAGGTGGTGGAATTCACCAAAGAGACCGCCGTCTTCGTGGAGTTTGGCACTGAAAATGCTCCAAATGCCCTCAACGACAAGACCTACCATGAGGCGATGATCCCCGCCGAGACACCTATCATCCTCAAAGGCACCCAAGGCGACCACCCGCTGGTCATCGCCAAGCACGACGACGTGATAGCAAAGCCCAAGGGCAACCTGCTCAAACCCTCATACAACGACGTGACAGCCACCGATGGCCAGGTGCTGCTGGTCTTCCAGAAGGAAGCCGCATGGACTGCCGAAGACCCCTACAACAACTACGCCTTCTTCCGCCTCGCCGCAGGACGCACCATCCCTGACCGCAAGGCCTACCTCAACGGTGCCGACGTGTCGGAGACGCTCACCATGTCATCCAGTCCCCTCAACTCTATCTACCTGCTTGAAGACCTTGGCAAGGACTTCACCGGCATCACGGAGCACGAACGTAATGCTCCGGCATGGGACCCCAACGCCCCTGTCTACGACCTCAGGGGTGTGCGGATGAGCAAGGGCCTCGACCGGTTGCCAAAAGGCATCTATATCATGGGCGGCCGTAAGATTGTGGTTAAATAAAACGTAGGAGGACATGATCATGACAAAGAAAATATATATCCAGCCTGAGACAGAAATCATACAGCCGCTGTTCGACCCCATCCAGGAGGGAGTGCCTGTGCACTGGAGCAAGACCAACAGAGGCGACATCGAATCCAACGACGGCTTCTTCGACGACAGCGAGAAAAGCAACTCCGACAATTTCTTCGACGACTGACACAACCGTCTCACGCACAAGGGAATCCTAAACACTCAGGAGAAATCAATCAGGGGGACAGGAATCAATCAGGGGGACAGGTTTTTGATGTGAATTTCAAAAATTCAATCAAAAACCTGTCCCCCTGATTGATTAGTCAAGAGGCTCAGTGCACACATAGGGGGCGACGATTCCTATCGTCGCACATATAAACAAGAGATTCGGTACCTTAACAACAGTAAAATAATAACTTGGTTTTTTATTTCACGCGAATTATCATAAATGATCCATTAAAATATTAACAAACAGTAATTTATGACATATTACATGATAATTATATGTTTGAAATCATCCCAACTTATTTTTTCGAAGCGTAGCGGTTTTTGATTATCTCTTCTCTACAACTGATTTTGAACTTGCGGAGGTTGAATAAGGTTATTGCTACGCATGTAGCAAGAAATCTATCAAAAATCAAACGGGAAAATACTTAAAAAAATGAATGATAAGTGACAATTATTCTCAGCGATCATTCATAAATAATGTTCTCCTGATAGCCCTCTAATTGTCCAAAAATGACAGAAAATCAAATCTAATTTAAAAAAGCTACAATAATCATTGCCACTTTATCATTTTTTTGCTAATTTTGTAGCGTATACCCGATATTCTCCGGGCAAGGACGTTATGTCCATCGTGTACTTGTTGTCAACAGACATTACAATTATAACCAAAATAAAACAACATGAAAAAACAATTACGTTATTTCTTTACGCTGCTGCTTTTGGCTGTCACCAGCGTGGGATGGGCGCAAGATGTGTTCTACACCCTCACACCTGCAAACGGCTCAAACAACAGCTATGCCGGCAACTGCGACATCACAGTCGGCGACATCACATGGAACCTTACCGGCAACTCACAGATGCTACCTTGGCGACTCGGAGGCAAAGAACTCGCCGGCATCGACAGGACGCTTTACTCCAAGACCGCCATGGGAAATGCTATCTCAAAGGTGAGCATGGAAATAGGATCTATCTCTCTTACTGTTAACTCCTTCAAACTGACCGTCGCTTCTGACGCTGAGTTCAGCACGGTCATCGATGAAGTGACGGCAACCGTAGAGGCCAACAAGACCATCAACATCACACCCTCCAAGGGGTCGGAATGGGCCAGCGAAGCCTACTTCAAATTCACGTTCAACGTGACGACCTCCGGCAGCAGCAACCAATATGTAGAGTTCGCGAGTGCCACCTTCTACAAAGGCACCAGCAGCGGCAAGTCACCGGCCGGACTGGCCTACGCCACCACCACCGTGGAGAAGAACGTCGGTGACGCCGCCTTCACCAACACACTCACCAACCCCAACAACCTCACCATCACCTATACGAGCAGCGATGGGACCGTGGCCACCGTCAGCACCAGCGGACAAGTGACCATCCTCGCCGCGGGCACCACCACCATCACCGCCACCTCTGAAGAGACCGACGACTACTTGGCAGGCGAGGCTTCCTACGAGCTCACCGTCACCGACCCCAACGCTCCCGGCACAGAAAATAATCCCTTCACCGTGGCACAGGCCATCGCCGCCATCGACGGCGGCTCCACTGCCTACGCCTATATCAAGGGTATCATCTCGCAGATTGACAATGTGAACACTGAATATGGCAACGCTACCTATTGGATCTCCGACGACGGCTCCACCACCGCCAGCCAGTTTGAGCTCTACCGCGGCAAGTACCTCGACGAAGCCAAATTCACCAGCGCCGGCCAGATTGCCGTGGGCGACGAGGTGGAGGTCTATGGTAAGCTGACGAAATATCAGACAACCTATGAGATGGGCCAAGACAACTATCTCGTCACACTCAAGCACTCTGGCAAGGAGGGGGCAGGCCTGGTCTACACCACCTCTTCCATGGAGAAAAACCTCGGCGACGAGGCCTTCACCAACGAGCTCACCAACCCCAACAACCTCACCGTCACCTATACCAGCAGCGATGAGACCGTGGCTACCGTAGACGAAAACGGTGAGGTGACTATCCTCGCCGAAGGCACCACCACCATCACCGCCACCTCAGAAGAGACCGACAACTACTTGGCCGGTGAGGCTTCCTACGAGCTCACCGTCACCAACAACATCACCGTCATCGACCTCAGAGGCAAGACAGAGGCTGTCACCTTCACGACACTC
>CADBLU010000077.1 GCA_902795605.1 uncultured Prevotellaceae bacterium
CATTGAGTACTACATGTGCGGTCCGGGCCCGATGTCGAAGGCTGTGCAAGGCATGCTCGACTCCCTTGGCGTAGACCCCGAGAGCATCATGTTCGACAATTTCGGATAAGCGTCAAGACCATATCGCAAAAAAACTTGCGGCATCAACAGTCAATGTGATGCCGCAAGTTTTTTATGTTGCCAATGCTTCAATCTTCGCTTTTCTTGGTATTGATGAGTTCCAAGATGGCTTTTACACTCTTCATCTCAGCGATTTCTTCGGGCTCGAATTCCACATCGAATTCATCCTCCAATTCGCTGACGAGGTTGAGGTGGCGCAGGGAGTTCCAGTTCTCCAAACTGTCTTGAGTGCTGTCGATGTTGATATCCTGTTCGTCGAGAACATCCTTCATGATCTCAATAATTGTTTCTTCCATATCGTTATTTAATATAAATGTTGTAAAAATCTTTTATGGGCAACTCGTCGGAGAGTTCCAGCATATAGTTCTTGTTTTCAGAATCAGAAATGAGTTTGAATCCCAGTTTGTCGTAAAACTCCGAAGTCTGGCCGTTCTTCTTGCTGGGGACATACTGTGCGGTGACTTTTTTTATCCCGTTATTACGAATTCTGTTGAGGATGGAAGAGACAAAGGCCTGTTCTATCCCCTTGCCAAGGATACGGCAACTCAGCAACAGATTGTCGATGTGGTGGTCGGGGGAGATGAAAATGGCACCGGTAATGCCATTGTCGCCGAATTTGTCGCTTACGCTGAGACAGTAGATTTCCCATCCTCTGTCAATCTGTTCCCGTATGTCCTGCTCGGTGAGCCTTTGGGTAGTGAGATTAAATTGGTTGGTCTTCTGCGTCATCTGTGCTATGCGGCTGAGGTTAAATTCATCGACAGGCATGACAGTCATCTCTATCTGAAGACTTTCCAGGTATGAGTCCATGTCAACAAACTTGCTCCGTTCGGCGGTCCTCATGGCGTTGGCCTTGTATTGCTTTGTCTTTTCACGGTCTTCTTCGGTGATGGAGTAGACGCGGAAGTATTTGTTGACCAGTTCCTGGAAGAAGGTCATCAATCCATATGGTTTATCTGGAAAGTCGGGAACGGTGACAGAGGGCAACATCTGACGGATGAGCGCCCTTTCCGTGGGGTTGTCGTCAATGAACACCATGCTGTCGAGTCCAATATTCAACTCCTTTGCCAGTTCCTGTATATTGGTGGCCTTGTCCTGCCAGTTGATTCTCCACGCGCTGAAGTTGTCTTTTCCCAGCACCATGAAAGGATTCTTCTCCCATGCCTCCATGACGTCGGGCTCATTGTTCTTGCTGCAAACAGTGAGTATAACCCCTGTCTTGCTCAGTTCAAGTAGCGCTTGTTGCCAGTAGAGGAAAGCCTTGCCGGGGTAGTCGCCGCCAATCTTGATACCGGCAACACCGTCTTCGCCGAGAATGCCTCCCCAGAGTGTGTTGTCGAGGTCGAGAACGAGGCATTTCTTCCTTTTCAGTGCCAATTCCTCCTCTTTTCTCGAAAACCACAGCGCGAAGTCCTTGGAAAGTTTTGTGCTCAACTGAGTCTGTGAGATGAAATAGAATTTCCAGTTCACCAGTTGCTCTGCGGTATATGTAGAGGTGAATTCAGAGAAGTCGATGATGCGGAGATTCTTGTTCTCATGCGACAACTGAGACACACCTTCGTTGAACTGTCCGATGACGTCGTCGACCAGTGTCTCGTTTCCCACGAGGCGGCACCTAAACAGGTTGACCAGGGAGAAAACCCACATCTCGCGGCCCCCAGTCTGGGCAAGCACCAGTTTCAGTTTGTCGAAATATGTGGCTACCTCATTCGACAGCTGCTGACTATTGGAGTTGAAGGGAACCTGATAGAACCAGATGAACCGCTCCGCATCGGAGGGAATCGTGCTGATGTCGTCATAGCCGGAATAGCCAATGTCCTCTTCACAGAAAAATGGTTCTACGGTCTGGTTCCTAAAAATAAAATATTTCATAGTTTCTTTGATTCTACTAGTTCAATGAGTCCAACATCCTTCCTGAACATGAAGGCGACACGGCGGTCGTTGATGGCGCATGCTGGTGCGGGCTTGCTTACACGGACAAACTTTTCCTCCTTACGCAGATACTTCATGAAAGCCTCTAGGTCGTCTACCTCATAGCAAAGATGATAGGGTGTTACTCCCTGAGACTGCAGGATTCGGTTTACTGGACTGTTCTCGTCGATTGGGGCCAGTAGTTCAATCCTTGGCATCCCCTCCTTGTCAAGGAAACTGATGCGGATATCTTGGATGGGGTCATCTACCGTTTCCGATGCTTTATAGCCCATCCGCTCATAAAAGGCCTTGCTCTCATCGATGTCAAAACAGGCAATGCCAATATGGTGGTATCTCAATTCATCCAGCATGGTTTGGCGGTTTTAGCACATCAGTATTCAATCACAGGCGACAGGTGGCAGTCTTTCATACTCATCACAGCCGTACCCCAACTCAGTCCGGCCCCAAAACCACTCATCACCACCACGTCGCCGTCATGCAGTTTGTCGTGGAGTTCCGAGACAATAGTCAGTGGAACGGAGGTGGAACTGGTATTGCCATATTTCTGGATGCAGTATGGAACTTTCATGGCATCGAACTTCAGTTTCTTGATGAAGAAGTCGGTCATGAACTTGTTGGCCTGGTGGAAGACCAGCCAGTCTACATCGTCCTTGGTCATGCCTGATGTTTCCAAAATCTCCTTAATGCTCTTGGGAACACGTTTCATGGCGAAGTTGAAAACCGCCATGCCATCCATGAAAATTTCCATGCCGGTGCGGATGTTTCCGTCTTCCTCCTCTCTTTCCACGCACGACTCGGGTGTAATTCTGTTTCTCATGCCGTCGCGGATGATGACGGCGTCTTTTCCGGAGCCGTCAGACCTAAGTATGAAAGTCGACTTCCCGAAATCCCCCTTTTCCACCAATGTGGCAGTTGCGCCGTCGCCGTATAAGGGCCAGTCCACTTTGTCGCGCTTGTTGACGATCTTAGAGAACGTCTCTCCGTCGAGGAGCAGCACGCGGTTCACACCCTCCATCGACGCATAGGCATATGCTGTGGATAGCGCGAACACGAATCCCGAGCATCCAAGAGTCAAGTCAAGACACAGCGTGTCGACCGACAGACCCAGACGGTGCTGTAGGATGGGTGCCGTTGCCGGTATGCGGTAGTCGGAAGTCTGGCTCATGAACAGCAGTACGTCGATGCTACTGGGGTCAATCTGGTTGTCCTCAAAAAGTTTCATGGCAGCCTTGTAGCAGAGGTCCGACGCGCACACGTCGTCATCCACGACACGCCGCTCTACAACCCCGATGTTGCTGATTGTTTTCTCGATTTCCTCTTCGGGGATAAGATAGCCCAAATCCTTGTTGTATACTATCTTAGACGGGACACAAGCCGACATGGCCCGTATTCCGACATCATTGAATTTTATTGTAGCCATAATAATCCAAGGTTGTTCAATAAATACTTGTTGTCACCTTATTCGAGTGTGAAACCGCCGTCCATCACCATGCATTGGCCGGTGAGCCATCTGCTGGCATCAGAAAGATGGAACAGGACAGCGCTCCCCACATCTTCGGGTGTGCCGAGTCCTAAGGGATACTGAACCTCTTGCTTGACAAATGTCTCTTCATCAATGTTCGTGCCAGAGAGCATTTCAGTCCTCACGATTCCGGGACAGATAGCATTGACACGTATCCTCTGACCGGCCAGCTCGGAAGCCAGTACCCTCACGGCAGAATTGACGGCACCCTTAGATGACGCGTAAAGGAGCGTTCCCGGAACACCCATCAAGGAAGACACCGATGAAATGAATACGATCGACGCACCCTTGTTCACCAGTTTCTTCTTCAAGACCATTTGCAGGAGAATCAGGTTGGAAAAATAGTTGGTCTGGAATATCCTGTCAATCTTCTCTTGCTTGATGAACTTTACCGGAACATAGTCATTTATACCCGCACACAGCACGATACCATCTAGTTTCTCCATTTGACCGACCATGTCCTTGAGCATGTTCTCGTCGGTGATGTCGCAAACAAACTTGCAGTGCCCTTCGCCTTCAAGGGATGACAGAGTCTGTTCTAGCCGTTCTTCGTTACGTGCGAGTAGGGACAATATACCACCTTGTGCGGCAATCATTCTTGCAAATACCCTCCCCATGCCGGATGATGCGCCAGTGACGAGGATGTGCTTGCCTTGGAGTGACAGAAGATTATCCATTATTCGAGATGTGACTTGGTGGAATTGAACAAATCCTCTATCGTTTGCGCATTGCGCATCTCGTCTGCTGTCAGTTCCACATCGTATTCCTCGCTTACCATGGCCATGGTGGAGAGAGCAAGCATCGACGTCCATTCGTCCAATTCACGGAATTCGGTTTCAGGGGTGAATGTGGAAGTATCTGTATCGTCAAAAAGATCTGCAAAGTTTTCAATAAATTCGGTAATATTCATGTCTTTAAGTTTAGTATTCTATTTTCTTAGCAGGATTTCCTACGTATGTGCAGCCATCCTTAGTCTTCCTCATGATGACGCTGCCTGCACCGATGACGGTGTCGTGGCCTATCTTCAGGGATTGGAGTATAATGGACGAAACCCCAAGGAAGTTGCAGTTTCCAATGGTCACGTTTCCCGACAGGCGCACGGCAGGCATGATGGAGTTGAATGTCCCGATCTTGTCGTCATGGCCAACGGTAATATAATTGTTGAATATGTTGAAGTCACCCACACTGACATTGCAACTGAACAGGCAATGTGAGCAGACGATGTTGCCTTTCCCAAAGACAACGCTTTTCTTGTCGTAAAAGGTAATATCAGGAGTAATGAGGTTGGGGTAGGAGATATTGGGATTTGTTACCTTTTCTGCTATCTGTTTCCGGTTTTGTGGATTGCTTGTGGATATGGCAACAGACAATGGAGTGGGCCATTTGTTGAGGTCTTCAGTGTTTCCTAGCACAGGGCCGAAACCTGTTTCGCTCCCCTTTTCTTTAACATCGTCAAAGAAACCGATAAAATTCCATCTCTGATCATCTTCGAGATGCTCATTGATGGAGTTAATTAAGCATGCGACTTCTCTTCCGAATCCACCTGCTCCAAAGATTGCAATATCCTTCATTGATTACATCAATTATATTACGTTCTTACGAAGGCAAAAAGAGGAAAGCCTCATCACTACTATTTAAGAACCATATTGTCAATGGATATGTCAAAATGGCTCCTTGCTTTTCCTATGATGCACATTACATCGCCAAAAGGCCACAAGTCTCCGATATTAGAGATACGTTTGTTTGCTATAACTCTTTTGCCTTAATGGAATTAATTGGTTGCAAAGTTAGTCATTTCTTGGGACTAACCAAAATATTTGCTGAAAAAATGAGAATCAATCTCAATAGTATGAAAATAGCACATGAAAAGTGGATAGTGTATGGGAATCCTTTTGCTCTTATAAATGTCGTACGTTCCTAACCATTGCCCTCACCTTAATTAATCTCGTTAATGTTTTGTGGATACGCAGCAATTACATGTTTATCGGCTTCTAAGCCTGCCGTCAATCTTAAATGTATTTAAAGAAAATCGTTTTTATGACTTTTCTTTTGGCTGTTTCTTTGAAAATG
>CADBLU010000078.1 GCA_902795605.1 uncultured Prevotellaceae bacterium
GATGTCGGCTCCTGCATTCTTGGCTATCTGAGCCGCACGGATAATCTCGCTCTTGATGTAATCAAGGTAATTGTCTGCAGTCAGTGGAGTTCCGTCAGGCTTGCGAAGATTCAGGCTTGCCAGATAGGCGGGGAACATGGCTGCCAGTTCATTGGCGTAGCCCTTGTGCAGGTCATCGAGAGCCAGACGGGAGTCTGTTTGCTGGAAAAGCCATTCGTAGGCCATGTCAGCATGTTCGAGGTCGATGATGGGGCAATAGCACACGGAGGCAAACACGTCGTCGCGCTCATCGGCCGCACCCATTGCCTTCAGCAACTCTGCGTATTCGGGATTGTTGCCCGTTGCCCCCATCAGGGCCGACATGGCTCCACCGGCACTCGTTCCATCGGTGATAATCCGCTCGGCATCGCCAAGCATCTGCTTATCGAAGTGGCGCAGATAACGGATGGCGGCTTTCAGGTCTAGGATGGCCTTGGGCGCACGACCAGTATAAATGGTCTGACCTTTCTTCACGCCTTTGTGGGCTTTGGCGTATGCCTTGTCTGCGACAACGGAAGAGTTTCGGCCGCGAGTGCCGGGAATCACCACCACATAGCCTTCCTTCAAAGCCCTGCCCGTAGCATCGCCAGCTTGTGGCTGGGCGGCGGGAGAGGCCATATATCCGCCAACGTATGTGCGGAGGAAAATAGGAGTCTGCTGTGTCGCTCCTTCAGGCACGTACACATTGAGGAACTGATAAGTGGAATCCTCCACGTTCGTCACATAGAACAGCCGTTCATAGGCTGTATAGCTGACCTCTGTCCCGTCATAGACTGTCATCTTCGATTTCACACCTGCATTGGCATCGAATGTCAATGCGCTCTGTGCCAACGCTTCCATGGAGAGACAGGCACCAACAAGAAAAGCGAATATCTTCTTCATAAATTCTTTGGAGTGTTTCGAGTCGATGCTCTGGTCTCTACCAAGACCTTTTTAATGAAACAATAAAATCCTATTTATCTACCTTAACCATGCAAAGATAACACATTTTTTCGATAAATCCGCTCGGAGGAACACACTTTTGTTTCAGGCAAATCATCTCTCCTGTACTTCCACCAAGTGTTGTGGAAGACTCTTTCTAAAAGCAGTGTGGCTGACGCTGTCATCCCATGCGCCCCTCATTATATAGAAGAAAAGACAAATTCTTTATGCCGACAGGAGAAGAATCCAATTTTTTTACTAAATTTGCACCTACTTAGAAATTATATGTAAAACAAAAGACACAAGACACTAAATGAAGAAAAAAGCATTATGGGCACTCGCCCTGTTACTTATCATTGGCACAAGCGCTCAGTCGCAGACGAAGCGCTCTGATGAATTCCATGCAAAATATCAACTGAAAGAGGTGGTGGTCATGAGCCGCCACAATATCCGTTCACCGCTATCATCCGGCGGAGCCGCCTACACAAGGGTCACTCCGCACAAATGGTTCGAGTGGTCGTCGCCAGGCAGTCAACTGTCGCTGCGCGGCGGCGTCTTAGAGACGGAGATGGGACAGTTTTTCCGCAAATGGGTAGTCAGCGAAGGGCTGCTGCCCGACAACTGCCGTCCTGAGGACAACGAGGTGCTCTTCTATGCCAACTCTCGCCAGCGCACCTTTGCCACGGCGAAATATTTCTCAGCCGGATTCCTGCCTTTTGCCAATGTGGAGATCACACACCTCTACAACGAGGACAAGATGGACCCCACGTTCACTCCCAAATTCACGAAGATGAACGACACCTACCGGCAGAAAGTGATCAGTGAAATAGAGGCTTTGCACGGCGGTCCTCAGGCATGGATGCAGTCGATGCAGCCCACACTCACACTGATGGAACAAGTCATCGACATGGCCTCATCGCCCGCCGCCCTCGGTGGAGACACCGTCCATTTCCGCTTCGACGACACAACGGTGAAAATAGAGAAAGACGACGAGCCGCGCATGAGCGGAGGCTACACGCTGGCCAACAGCGTGGCCGACGCGCTGGTGCTGCAGTGCTATGAGAGCGAGAGCATGACTGCCTTCGGCCACGAGCTGACAGAAGAGCAATGGCGCGCCATCTGCGCCGTGAAGGAAGTCTACGACGGCGTGCTCTTCACCACCCACTCTGCGGCCGTCAACTTGGCCCATCCTTTAGTGAGCCGCATCCGTGAGGAACTGCAACGCAGCGACCGCAAATTCATGTTCCTCTGCGGACACGACTCCAACCTGGCAAGCATCAGCGCCGCCCTGGGCTTCATCCTGCCCGAGACAGAGCAGGCCATCGAACTGCACACCCCCATCGGCTCGAAAATCGTGTTCGAGAAATGGAGCGACGGCACAGAGGACTATGTCGCCGTCAACCTGGTCTACCAGACTGTCGGCCAGTTGCAGGGCCGCACGCTGCTCTCTACTGACACACCGCCGATGGTGAAGTCCATCGCCATCGAGGGACTGACGCCCAATGACGACGGTCTCTACCGCCTCACCGACATTGATGGCCGCATGGCCGAGGCGATGGCCGAATATGATGCCATCACCGACGAGACGTCTGCTGTCAATGCTATCCCTGCCGCTGCCCCGTCGGCCGCCGTCTACCACATCGACGGTACCCCGGCCACGGCCATGGCACACGGCATCCTGATACAAGGCAACAAGAAAGTGCTGAAGAAATAACCATCACCCCATAACGACTATGATACATCTCCACGAAGAGGCTGCACGCTGTCTGCTCTGCGCCGATGCCCCTTGCAGCCAGGCATGCCGGCAGGGAGACCCTGCCCGTGCCATCCGCGCCATCCGTTTCGGCAATGAGGCCCTGGCTGGCCGATGGGCCGGCAAGTGTACTGACGAAGAGCTGGAAGCAGCCGAACAGCGGTGCATCCACTACGACAGACCCATCCGCATCCGCGAACTGGTGCGGGCTGTCGGTGGCGGCGACACCCCGGCCGACGCTCCGCAGCCCAGTCTCGCCATCGATTTTTGCGGCATCCCCTGCGAGAACCCGTTCTTCCTTGCCTCTTCGGCCGTCTGCACCAACTATGAGATGGTGGCGCGGGCATTGGAGATGGGATGGGCCGGTGTGTTCTACAAGACCATCTGCAAGCAGGAGATACGCGAAGTGTCGCCCCGCTTCGACGCGGTGAAAAAAGGCACCTCGTTTGCCGGGTTCCGCAATATGGAACAGCTCAGCGAAAACCCCTACGAGGTGGACTTCGACATCCTGCGCCGACTGAAGCAGAACTATCCGTCCAAGGTGATCATCGCCTCGATCATGGGGCAGTTTGAAGAGGAATGGATTGAGTTGGCCAAAATGGCCGAGGAGGCCGGATGCGACGCCGTGGAGCTGAACTTCTCTTGTCCGCAGATGCGACTGGCCGGCATGGGCAGCGACGTGGGACAGAATCCGGAACTCGTGACGTTCTACACAGCCTATGTGAAACGCAATGTGAAGATTCCCGTCATCCCGAAGATGACTCCCAACATCACACAGATCAACAACCCCGCCATGGGAGCCTATTTCGCCGGGGCCGACGCCATCTCTGCCATCAACACCATCAAGAGCATCACCATGTCGCAAGAGGCCTCGGTGACCGACAAACTGACCGTCTCGGGCTACTCAGGCCCTGCGGTGAAGCCTATCGCCCTGCGACATATCTTTGAGATGACCGGCAACTCCATCTTCTACGGACAGAGCATCGAGCAAGGAGACAGCCACTTACACTCGTCGGACCATTCCAACCAGTGGAAAGAGAATGCCAAGATCCAATTCAGCGGTATCGGAGGCATAGAGACGTGGCGCGACGCACTGGACTTCATACAGTTGGGGTGCCGCAACGTACAGGTGTGCACCGCCGTGATGGAGTATGGCTACCGCATCATCGACGACCTGGTGGCGGGTATGCAGCACTATATGGCAGAGCGCGGCATCGACCACCTTGAGACCCTTGTCGGCGAGCAACTGCCCAACTTCGTGCTGCCCTCCGACCTCGACCGCGAGACCATCGTTTTCCCACGCATCGACCGCGACAAATGCATCGGTTGCGGCCGCTGCTACACATCGTGCATGGACGGCGGCCACCAGGCCATCGAATTCGACCTCACGACACGCCAGCCTCGCCTTCTCGGTGCGAAATGCGTGGGCTGCCACCTCTGCCGCCTGGTCTGCCCCACCGGTGCCATCGGCCTGTCGCGACGCGTCAATAAAAAGAAATAGCCGAAAGACTTCGATATCCAACTCCTATGAAACGAATATGTCAATTGATAGCCGACTACATGGGGGTGCTCGTACTGCTGTCTGCTGTGCTGGCCCTCTTGTTGCCCGACATCTTCAGCCATCTGAAACCCACGCTCATCAATCCGCTGCTCGGCATCATCATGTTCGGCATGGGACTGACACTCAAATTCGATGACTTCCGTGTCGTATTCCAACGTCCGAAGGATGTCATCACAGGTTGCCTGGCGCAGTTCACCGTGATGCCCCTGCTGGCATGGGCGCTGACCCGTGTCTTCGGTCTCGACGAGGCACTCAGCGTGGGTGTGGTGCTGGTGGGTTGCTGTCCGGGCGGCACGGCTTCCAATGTCATCACCTATCTGGCCAAGGGCGACCTCGCACTGTCCGTTGGCATGACAGCCACCTCCACGCTCCTCGCCCCGCTGGTGACTCCGCTGCTGGTGTGGCTGCTCGCCGGCAAGACGGTAGACGTCGACGTGACGGGGATGCTGCTGAGCATCCTGTGGATGGTCATCCTTCCTATCGTGCTCGGACTCACGGTGAAAAGCCTCTGGCCGCGCCAGACGGAGAGGGCCACCGTCTGGCTGCCAGCCCTGTCGACACTGGCCATCTGCACCATCGTGCTCATCGTCATCGCCGCCAATGCCCATAAACTGCTGGCAGGCGGAATGATCATCATCCTCGTCGTGGTGCTACACAACCTCTGCGGCCTCTCTCTGGGCTATGCCGTCGGCCGTCTGGCGGGCATGAGCAGCGCCAAGCGCCGTGCCGTGAGCATCGAGGTGGGCATGCAGAATTCAGGACTCGCCTCGTCGCTGGCTACCATCCACTTCGCCGTCTATCCCATGGCCACCATTCCAGGAGCCGTGTTCAGCGTGTGGCACAACCTGAGCGGTGCCATTATCGCCCGCCTCTATGCGCGAAACAAACAATAAGCAATTACACTCCATCTGCGAAGTCAGAAGATTGACAAACACATGCAATTATAAAGTCCATGAAACACTACCTGAAAAAACTGGAAGAAACCATCCATGAAAGATGGTCCCAAAAAGCCCTCTGCGACTATGAAGGCGACTCCTTCACTTACGAAGATTTGGCGACATGCATAGAGCAGTTCCGCATATTCCTCAACGATGCAGGAATCACCAAGCGCAACAAGATAGCCATCTGCGCCAGAAATTCTGCCCGGTGGGCGATGACCTTCTGGAGCGTCAATGTCAACGGATGCGTGGCCGTGCCCCTCCTGGCAGACTTCCATCCCAACAGCATCTCTACACTGACTCACCATTCCGACAGCGTGATTCTGTTCACAGAAAAGGATATATGGGAGAAACTGAATCCCGAGCGTATGCCTGCGCTCAAAGCAGCCATCAATGTGAAGGACAACAATATGTTGTGGCATAGAGACAAGAAGGTGGCCAAAGCCTGGAAAAACCGCGAAAAGATGTTCACCCTCCGCCATCCCAAGGGAATGTCGCCCAAGCAGGTATCGTTCTCCACAAACAACATGGACAAGTTGGCTATCATCAATTACACATCAGGAACCACCGGCAACCCGAAAGGAGTGATGCTCACCTATGGCGCCCTCTCCGACACAGACGAATTCGCCAACAGTCATTTCCCCAACCATCCCGGAGAGACCATTGTCTCCATGCTTCCCATGGCCCACATGTACGGTCTGGCTATCGAGTTCATCCATCCCAACGTCGACGGCGTGACGGTCTACTACCTTGGCAAGACACCCTCGCCCACCACGCTGCTCAAGGCGATGCAGAAGGTGAAGCCCTACATGGTGGTGACCGTTCCCCTGGTGATGGAGAAGATTTATGCCAAATCCATCCAACCGTCATTAGAGAAAATGCAGCGGTATTTCGCCATCCCCTTCGCAAAAAAGGTGATTTACAGCATCATCCGTAAGAAGATTCTCTCCGCGTTCGGCGGGCGTGTGCGCTGCTTCATCATGGGAGGAGCCCCACTCAGGCCCGATGTGGAGCAATGCTTCCAGGAAATACGCCTGCCCTTCACTGTCGGGTATGGAATGACAGAAGCCTGCCCGCTGCTCGGCTGGGAATGGTGGACGGACTTTGTGCCAGGGTCGTGCGGAAAACCTGTGCATGAGATAAGGATAGACTCCGAAGACCCGAAGAATATCGCCGGCGAGATACAGGCCCGGGGACAAAACATCACTGTGGGCTATTACAAGAACCCCGAAGCCAATGCAGTGTCGTTCACCGACGACGGATGGTTCCACACCGGCGACTTGGGCACGATGGACGAGGAAGGCAACATCTTCATCCGCGGACGCATCAAATCGATGATACTGAACTCTTCTGGACAGAACATCTACCCAGAGGAGCTGGAGGCGGTATTGTCAGGATGCCCGTATGTTGTCGAGTCTCTTGTCGTGGAACGCAATGGCAGGCTTGTGGCCCTTGTCTATCCAGACATTCCCGACGACTTGGACTCTGAAGCAAGGAAAGGCATACCAGAGCTCATCCGCGCCACTGCCAACAAGTTGCTTCCTTACTACAGCAAAATCAACAAGGTGGAACTGATGGAATCTCCTTTTGAGAAGACACCCAAGATGAGCATCAAGCGCTTTCTCTACAAATAATCCAAATATCTGCTTCCTGACAGAAGCAAATATGATTCAAATTCCTCATACCAGAAGGAGTGTAGGAGTTTGGGAGTTTAGACAATACTCTGTTTTCTCTCCTCTCGCTCAATCGAACTATTGGCTAAACTCCGAGTCTCCTAAACTCCTAAACTCCCCCAAATTATAACAATGCAGAACTTGAGTGATTTGAGTTGAATACCGGTAAAAAAGGAAAAAGAAACTCTCACTGATAGAAAATCACAGTTTTCACACTCTATACATATTGCATGGTATAACTGACAATCTATTGATAAAAATCTATTGATAAAAAAAGACTGAAAACATCGAAGAGAGAGTGAAGTAATAGATTATGCTAAAGTATTAACCCAAATCAAGAAAAGAAATGGAACAGAATCCAAACACACAGGAAAACAAGACAAAAGTATTCAACATCATCATCCTCGACAAGAGCGGATCGATGGAATGCATTCGCGACGCCGCCATCAGCGGCTTCAACGAGACACTCAACGGTATCAAGAAAGCACAGGAGCAATATGCTGACACTCAGGAACACTTCGTCACTCTGATGGCTTTTTGCAGCTGCGAGAAAAAACTGATTTTTGACAGGACACCAGTGGCTGAGACGCACCCCCTCACAAGAGAAGACTACAACCCCTGCTGCTGCACTCCCCTCTACGACGCGATGGGCTTCACACTCACCAGTATGAGAAAACATGTGGAAGAAGCAGGCGACGCTGCCGCCGTGGTGACCATCATCACCGACGGGTTGGAGAATGCCTCGAGGGAGTATACAGGCGCCGCCGTCAAGCAACTGGTTGAGAAACTGAAAGAAGAAGGATGGTCGTTCACCTATATGGGCGCCAACCAGCGATCCTCTGAGGTGGCCTTCGACCTGTCCATTCGCAATTCGCGCGACTTCGCCTATTCCGGCGAAGGCACAATGGAAGCTATGAGGAAAGACTCAAGGTCTAAGGCAAGATTCTTCATGGGCCTTCATGCCTTCAAAAGAGGCGTCTCTGAATCAGAAGAATCGATTTCGTTGGAAGAGAGAAAGAGACGCTATTCGGAGATGGCAGACGATGCCTTCGACGACGAAGAGAACAATGTCTAATACACTCTGCCCTATACTATAGGAGCATCATAAGAGGAGGCAACTGAGAAAGGCAGTTGCCTCCTTTTCATTTGGCGGGCACCCCCCGTTGACAGTGTCCACAATACGTCTACACTCAGACAAAAAAAACGCCTGAACAATAAAAAAATGAGAAATAAAGATAGACTGACGGCGAATTCTTCATCTATTTACTCAAGAAAGAGTTTATAAAAATAGTACGACCATGAATAAGATGAAATCAAGACTGTTGTTCTTCGACTTGGCTATCTGTTCGCTATGGATGCTGAGTGTGCTCGGAGGAAGGTATAGCTGGACCTATCACATTCTCCCCTTCATTGTGCTGGCGGTATTCTACCGCGTTGTCGTGTCGTTCTCACTGTATCACCAGGAGAAACGGACATGGCTCCCGCTTCTTGTCTTCATGCCGCTGGCATTCTTTTCCGCAATCTACGGAGTTCATAACGGCATAAGTGATAGTGTCGACCGGTTGTATGAGCTGACCAATCTGGAATACAACGAAACGCTGAAATATGCCATCGTCGGATTCTTCATCGTGTGGCTTTTCATCGTGCCCTATCTTGAGTATCTCATCCTGCTGCCAGAGAAGTGGCTGGTGCGGACAGACCTGACACGGAAAGAACTTTTAGGCGGCATTTTATGGCATGGCAGACTGGAAAAAACCGTTTCTGCCATCATGATGGTCATGCTGACGGCGTTCCTGACAGGACTCAATATGAGTCCCCGCCTTTGCCAATTGATGTGCCTGACGGCAGCTCCTCTCACATACTGGCTGCTATGCCATTACTATGGTATCAAGGCCGAGAAGATATGGGTACTGGCAGTGGCCATGGCTGTCTTCTGCTATGCCCAACTGTTCGGCGGTGTTTGGCGTGCCTCGATGCTGCTGGTAAGTTTCGGACTGGTCGTGTATGTCTGCACCCAACTGTATAAGAACACGAAGAGGTATCTGTTGGCGAATATCTTTGCGCTCTATGTGGGCATCCTGCTGCCGTCCTTCGCCATCGGCTACAACCAATATGCCTGCATCAACTATGCCAGAGGCGGGTTCTATTATCTGGAGCCGTTCCACGGCATTCTTTTCATCACCGACAAGACTGGCGAACTGTATGGTCTTCGCGACCGCTATGGCCTGCTCGTGGAGCCTATTTATGAGCGGATAGAGACAAGAGACCAGTTTCCACACGAATGGGCATATATCTACGCGATGAAGAAAGATGGCTATACACGATATTATGACGTCTGCAACAACCAGTTCACACATGAGCCGGATATCCGTCCGGAACTGCAGCGTGAGGTCAGAAGCATCATAGAAAACCATTTCAAGTCCATCGAAAACGGGTATGATGACAAAGGACAGATAACAATAACAAATTTGACAGACGACAAGACCATCGCCAACGTCCGTGTATCGATGTATGGCAATCCATTCCTTAACTACGAGAATGACCATTTCATTCCTGATGACAATGCAGACGCGTCAGCCGATGGGTTCTTCAGGAATGACTCTGTGCCAGTCTATCATTCTACCAAACGCTCACTAAGCTACACGACTACAGTGCCTGACGATGCGCCTACATACCGGATATACGTAAGGCTGGCGACAGACAGCCTTACCGACGGGTCAACCTTGATCGGCCTTGCAAGACAAGTCGCGTCATTACCTGAATTAATGAAATGACGTCTAAGGCTAATGGTCTGCAAGTTCTTCTGAAACCAACATTTCACTGCCTTACCATAGAGAATCGGCCGACTCCATTTTATAGGAGACGGCCATTATTTTGCAAACTCATAAATGTTTTATTTCCCGTGGAAATCTATTATTC
Source organism: uncultured Prevotellaceae bacterium (assembly GCA_902795605.1). Taxonomy (GTDB): domain Bacteria; phylum Bacteroidota; class Bacteroidia; order Bacteroidales; family Bacteroidaceae; genus Prevotella. Next base: position 9,805 of record CADBLU010000078.1, read on the forward strand.
ATTTTTCTCAAGTCCAAACCTGTCCGAAAAGAAGAAATCAATTCCTAAGACGTTTTACTATCGGTATAGAATCTGACAATTTCATCTAACAGTTTCTTCGTCGTTTCACGCCCGATGTTATAGGTGTTCACCATCTGTTCCCTGTTGTGTGATATACGTCCGATTGGCAGTATGTCTTCAGGGCTTATGACAAGTATATTCCCCTTGGCTTCCTCCTCAGAAATGCACCGCAGTTGTTCATTGTACATTTGGTGACGGCAGGACAAAGCTTCAATCAGTCTGGGGTATCTCCGTAACAGGAATTTTAAAAACCACATCATTGGAACAGGTTTCTTCAGAAAGCCTTTGGGTTGAGTTAGTACTACAATATTACAGGCATAGCCCTGTGACTGGAAATATCGTAAAGGAATGGAATCTGTTATCCCTCCATCCAGCAACAGTTTCCCATCAATATGCACAACTTTCGAAATGACAGGCATTGATGATGATGCCCTCAGCCATTCATACATATAGTGGCCGCCATGTTCCAGTTTTTTATAGACAGCCTTGCCTGAAAGTACATCTGTTGCCACCATGTGAAACTCCATCGGATTGCGCTCAAAAGCGGCAATGTCAAAAATATCCACTTCATCGTGTACTGTGTGGTAAGCAAACTTCGCACCAAACATATTGCCGGTTGTAAGCAGTGACCATAGGCTACAATAGCGCCAATCCTTAGCGAACCTCAGATTGTATCGCAAAGGTCTCCCTATCTGCCGGCTCTTGTAGTTACATCCGAAAGCAGCACCTGCAGAGACACCCACCATGCCATCAAACATAATTCCATTTTCCATGAGGACATCTATGACTCCGCATGTGAAAAGGGCACGCATACCACCACCCTCCAAAACCAGTCCAAATTTTCTTCCTGTACTCATGACTTATCCTTCTTTCAAGTACCTGGGTCTTGTGTCTTCTGCATCCAGAAGTCAGCGAAGTCCAAAACAGGGATTTGTAACTCTATATAGACTCCATAAATTTCTTCATGGCCATACGGATATACATGTCTTTTGGAAAAAGCCAGACAACAGGCATGGGTAGTGCTGTTTCACGGAGTGGAACGGCGCAAAGGCCTTCTTCACCATGGATGATGCTGTCAACCAGTATGGCCACCCAACGACCAGTCCGTACCAAATGTAGCAATGTGTGAATCTCGTTGATTTCCAGTTTGGGCTGCAGATAGATTCCTTTCTTCTTTGACAGTTCATCAAACATCCTGCGGGCATTCATTCCACGGGCTGGAGTGCAAATGTTGTAGTCGGCCAATTGTCGCAGTGAGACAGTGGCCTGCTGAGCCAATGGATTCTGACTTGACACGATGGCGCAAAGGTGATAGGTCTTTACCGGCAGTTCCGTAAGCAATTCATCTTTCTCCATCATTTCGAATGTCAGGGCAAAGTCTACCTTTCGTTCCCTGACGGCCTCGATCAGCTCGTCTTGTTTCAGGAACATCACCTCAAGATGAACTTCCGGGTATTGCTCAGAGAAACGTGCAATGGCATCGGTAATAAGCGCCGATAAGCCGAAAGTGGTTCCAATGCACAAACGTCCCGTTTTAAGTTCCTCCATATCCTTGATGCGCTGTACACCATATTTGGCATCAGCCACCGTCTGACGGGCGTATGGCAGGAATTCACGGCCTGTCTCCGTCAAGAACACTCGCTTGCCGACACGCTCAAAGAGCTGCACCCCCAATTCAGTCTCCAATTGCTTGATTTGCTGTGAGAGTGTGCTCTGCGTAATGAAGCATTGCCGGGCTGCCACAGTGAAGTTCAGCGTGTCGGCGCTTGTGATGAAGTATTTCAGCTGTCTCAGTTCCATAATCGATTTTATCAATGATAACCATCTGTTTTTCCCGTTCTGCAAATATATAAAGTTTCTGCGAATCGTTATAACTTTGCATTGAAAAAGGTTAAAAGAAGAAGTGAAATATGAGGAAAATGAAGAAACATATACAAATAATTACGAATGCAGCAGCCGCATTGTTCGCTGCCTGCCAGCAGAATAAGGGCCAACAGTCAGCGACAAAGATTGAGACAGAGGCTACATGGACGAAGATTGAGCCATGCTTGTTGGCAAGATTGTAAATGTCATGGAAAGGAAATAAGTTTTAGGAATGCAAGATATGAAATTCAGATATATTGCCAGTTGCGTTTTTACAAGGGATTATCCTGAACTGAGTTTGCGCATTCAGGACTACCTGAAACAACGTTTTGGAATGGAAATCATTCGTTGCTGTGCCGACAAGTACAAAGTGAAACAGTTTGAGGACGTCATGGCTCCAACCGTTTGTGAACGCTGGAAGGCCACACCACATTATATCCCCTTTGAGCCAGACACAACGATGATATCCATTTGCCATAACTGCACAGCCGTTTTTCAGGAGAGTCATCCAGACATCAAAGTTCTTTCGCTGTGGGAGTTCATCTTGCAGTACGATGCCTATTTCCACTATCCTGACTATGGTGGCGAGCGGATGACGATACAGGACTGCTGGCGACAATACGATAACCGCGCCGAACAGGATGCCGTGCGTGAACTGATGCGACGGATGAATATAGAGGTTGTAGAGATGGAAGAAAACCGTGAGCATACACGTTTCTGTGGTACTTCGCTCTATCGTCCTGCACCGCCACGAAATCTGAAGATGGCTCCCAAGCGCTTTGTGGAGGATGCGGAGGGTATGTTTGTCCCCCATACAGCAGAGGAGCAAAAGCAACTGATGGAGGAGCATTGCCAACAATATCAGACAGATAAAGTCGTGGCCTACTGCCATTATTGCACTGAGGGGCTACGTCTTGCCGGGCAGTCCCACTATCATATAGCCGAACTACTTTTCCCATACAAACAATGAAAACAATTGTTTTCACAATCGCCTTTATGCTGGCGAGTATCAGCACGATGGCACAAACAAAGAGAAACAATATGAAGTACAACAAAATCCAAGTAGAAGATTGCCGCGTGTTCTACCGCGAGGCAGGCAGTCCGGAGAAACCAGCCATCCTCTTGC
>CADBLU010000079.1 GCA_902795605.1 uncultured Prevotellaceae bacterium
ACTTGTAGTGGCAAGCAGTGTGGGGTCGTTGACTAACCCCAAAAAACTGGAGCAGACCTTCCAGAGTGTGAGGCAGCAGAAGCTCACCGATGACACCATCAGCCGCTACCTTGACTATTGTGAGGAAGCTTATCTGATAAAAAAAGCCTTCAGGTATGACATTAAAGGTAGGAAATACATCGGTACGCCATTGAAGTATTACTTCACCGATGTCGGCCTGAGAAATGCTCTGATGAATTTTCGTCAAAGCGAAGAGAATCACCTGATGGAGAACGTCATCTTCAACGAACTGTGTGTTCGCGGCTTCAGTGTCGATGTAGGTATTGTGGAATACAACTATAAAGATGAGGAGGGCAAAAGTAAGCGCAAGCAGGTAGAGGTTGATTTCGTCGTCAACAAGACCAACCTGCGTTATTACATCCAATCAGCGTTCGCCATTCCCGATGACGAGAAACGCAATCAGGAAACAAACTCGCTCAGGCGTATAGGTGACTCATACCAGCGGATTGTCGTTCAGCGCGATTTGCACCTACCTTACTATGATGAGAACGGCATCTATTACATTGGCTTGGAGGATTTTCTGCTAAAATTTATCGACGAAATGTAAAACCATACTCGATCTCCTGCATAGACATACAATTACAGTTCCAGTCCAGCTTCATACCATATCCAACAAAAATGAAACTTATGTAGTATATAACGGTTGACAAGAATAATCAAACAATAAGAAGAGACTTCTGTGGCAGTTATGCTATGGAAGTAGGGTGTCCTTTTAAAGGCGTGCTTCGGGCACGTCAATTCTCTAATAGGTACTGTGGCCGTGCGCATGGGCGGAGGAGACTAAATCAAGCTCAAGAGCTTCGTCTAAACGACAGATAGTTCACTGCCTCTGCCCCGCTTCTCCCTCTTCTGTAGAAAAAGCGGGTGCAAAGGTAGTGAAAAAGACGGAAGACTCAATCGAGCGACAGACATAAATCAGGGCTTCCTTTGGTCTTAGTTCCCTTCCGTCCGGTAGTGCAAGAGGATACAGATGTCCAAATCAAGGGAGGGGCAGAAACACCCATAAGGGACGATGGTTCACATCCGTTCACCCCTCAGTTCTTCTTGTAGCCGTCAATCTCAACGTATGGTTTCTGCCGCTTTATCACGGCAAACATGCGGAGTACCAATTTGAACTTGATGGCGTTGAGAACCACTCCGCCCTTCTTGCCGTCAATCCTTCTTCGCTGCCAGTACGACTTGATGTTGGCATCAGTCTGTATGGCTTTCAGGCATGCCATCGACAGGTCGGCCTTGGCTTGTGTAAACCCTTTCCTGGATACGTGTTCACCACCGCGTACACTGTTGCCGGACTCCTTCTTGGCAGGGGCAATCCCTATATAGCAGGCGTACGTGCGAGGATTGGTGATTGAAGTGAAGTTCTCCGTCAGGATAATGGTTTCTGTCGCTACGACGATTCCTATACCCGTTACAGAGCGCAGCAGATCGTAGTTCTTCTTGATGGCTGCATCCTCTTCCATCACAGAGAGTATCTCCGCATTTGTCTGGCGTACATGCGCCATGAGCGACTTTAGTTCCTCCTTCTTGCGGCATACGGAACCGTCAGTGTCATAGTCACACACATCGTGCAATTGTTGCTTATAAAGGGCAGACTGCACCACATCTACAATGAAGAAATCCTCTTTTTGGGATGTCGCGACATTCCTCCTTCTTCATCTTGTTTAGCAAATCGCTCCATCTCTTCCGGGAGAGATGGAGCAAAGTGTGAAAGGCTTGTGTATAAGAGGAAAAACTATTTCCTTCTGTCACTTTTGCTAAACAAACATAAGCAAAAATACGCAAAAAATGCTATTTTGGCATCAAAAAACATGGAAAAATCTACAAAAATACCTATTTTTGCAAGGAAATGCATCTCTCCCGGAAGAGATGGACTATTAGCAACCTACTAACCACCTATATACTCAAACTTTCTGATGATGAAAAAATGTATAGTTTTTTTGATGTTTTGGCTCATGGCATTTAGTGCCAGTGCACAAACTCTTATTGATGGAATCTATTATTATTTGAATTCAGATTTGACTGCCGAAGTGACAAGCCATTCGAATAAATATTCAGGCGCAATAGAGATACCGTCGAAAGTAGTTTATAATGGCAAAACCTATCAAGTGACGAGCATCAGGTCTAGTGCTTTCTATAAATGCACCGGCCTGACCTCCGTCACCATCCCCAACAGCGTTACGAGCATCTGGGGCGGTGCTTTCGAAGGCTGCTCCGGCCTGACCTCCGTCACCATCCCCAACAGCGTGACAAGCATCGGGGAAAGAGCTTTCGCTAACTGCTCGGGCCTGACCTCCGTCACCATCGGCAATGGCGTGAAGAGCATTGGACAGAGTGCTTTCTCTCGCTGCACCGGCCTTACCTCCGTAGTATTTCATTGCAAGACAATAGAAAGTTGGTTTGCTGGCAATAAATCAATCAAGCAAATCATCATTGGAGATGAAGTGACAAGCATCGGGAGCAGTGCTTTCTCTGGTTGCACCGGCCTGACCTCCGTCACCATCCCCAACAGCGTGACAAGCATTGGGGATGGGGCTTTCGGTGACTGCACCGGACTGAAATCGGTCGCTATCGGCAAAAGCGTGACAAGCATCGGGTATTGTGCTTTCTATGACTGCTCCGGCCTGACCTCCGTCACCATCCCCAACAACGTGACGAGCATAGAGTACGGTGTTTTCTGGGACTGCTCCGGCCTTACCTCCGTCACCATCCCCAACAGCGTGACAAGCATCGGGGAAAGAGCTTTCTCTGGCTGCTCAGGTCTTACCTCCGTCATCATCCCCGAGAGCGTGACGAGCATCGGGAGCGGAGCTTTCTCTTGGTGCTCCGGCCTGACATCCGTCACCATGAAAAATCCGACTCCCATTCAAATAGATTCTTACACTTTCTCTAATTATGAAAGTGCCACCCTCCGTGTGCCTCAAGCATCTATCCCCTTATACCAGGCAGCTGATGTCTGGAAGGATTTCAAGGAGATTGTAGGATTCTGGGAAGATATCCGTGTCGATACCTCCTCCCTTGTCCGTGGTTTAGACCGTCTGCACGTCGTGGCAGACCTGAGCGACACCGAGGGCATAGAGGCGCAGTTGAAGCAGATAGCCGTCATGAAGTCGGCAACGCATGAACTGACGCTTCTTGATGCCAGTCTGGAGGGCAGTCGCGCACATTTCTATTTCAGCCTTCCGCCGGAAGCCGGTGCCTACACGCTGCGCGTGACCGTGTCGGAGCCCTACGAAAAAACGTTTGTCTTCGACGAGAAAGAACTGTTTGTCATCGCCCAGTCGCCCTTGACGGGCGTGAAAGGTGCAGCCGGCTATACCGACATCGCTTTCAACGACGATGTGGCCTCACTGCCCCTGTCAGGCATCACCCTCACCTCCCCCTCGGGCAAGAGCGTGGCACTGAGCAGCGTGACGCCCCAGAACGGCGTCACCCCTCACCGCCAGCGCATCGCCTATCCCCGCCTGGAGGAAGCCGGCCGCTACCTGCTGCGTATCTCCCGGGGGCTGCAAGCCCACGGCAAGACCATGGCCTACGACTTTGAGTCGTCGATAGAGTTGTCTGGTGCCAACCTGGTGCCCCAGGCCGTCGGCTCTGACGGCGACAGCTATAGCGGACGGTCGCAGACTGTGCGCTATACAGTGAGCAACAATGGGTCGGTGGCCATAGAGGGTGAGAGTGAAGATGCTGTCTGGCTCTCCACGAGCACCGACATCACCGGCGATGCCGTGGAACTCTGCCGCCACCGACATGCCGTGAGCCTGAAGCCCGGCGAGAACGCTGCCGTCACGTTGCCCGTGGTGCTCCCGGCCGTAGCCGAAGGCCGCTATCACCTCATCGTGAAATGCAACAGCACACAAGCGCTGGCCGAACAGGACTACGACGACAATGTGCTGGCCTCGGATCCCTTCAGCGTCGTGGTTGAGGAACTGACCGACGCCAACAGGCACTTCACCTTGGGACGTGGTGCTTCAAAGCTCTTCAAAGTCCCTGCCACCTCCGGCAAGAACCTGGAAGTCACCGACCAGTATGGCACTGCCGACCTCTACCTCTCCACGTCTGCCGTCCCGACGGACGGCGAGCTTGCCGGCCACGGCCTCGTGACCTGGGTGAACGACGGACTGACCGGACATGTCTACCTCTATGCGGCCAACAACGGCAAAGACGCGAAAAAAGAACAGGAATGCCTGCTAAAAACGCGATATTTCGACCTCGACATCGCTGAGGTGGGCCGCCGTGAGGTGGTGAGGCACAAAACGGTGTGGATTCCCGTAGAGGTGACGGGCTGCAGCCAGATGCCTGTCTTCTCGCTGCACGACCGTCAGGGCAAGTCCGTCGACAGCAAACGCGTACATGCCAAGACCGCCACCACGTTCTATGCCCTCTTCGACACCCGTGAGCTGCAGCCCGGCACCTACAGCCTTCAAGTAGAGAGCGGCGGTCGCACCGGCAGATGCAACGATGCCGTCACCGTCAGCGAAAGCACCCCGCAGCCGCAGCTGAGCGCCCACCTCTTCCTGCCCCAGAACTACACCCCCGGCACTGACTTCACCGCACGCATCCAGTATGAGAACACCGGCAACGTCGACGTGCCCATCCCCCTGTTTGTGCTGTCCGGCACTGCGGGCAGTCACTATCAGCTGGAAGGCGAGGGCTCCGGATACGACGAGGAGATTCATCTTGCCGGCGTCAACGGGCAGAGCGTCGTCGGTGCCCTGCTGCCCGGCGAGCGTGGAAGCATCAGCGTGACCGTCAACAACCGGCAGTCGACTGCCGACTACGTGCTGCGCACCGTCGCCGAGGGCAATGACGGCATCGACGAGCCCTTCTACTTGCAGTGGCTCGGCATCGACCCTGAGACACCGCCGGAGCACTATAGTGCCGAGGAATGGCAGGTCTATTGCCGGCAGCTGAGGAGCAATGTAGGCGACACATGGTCTACGTTCCTCGAGGCGATGGGCCTGGCCGCCGAGTTGGCCTACGACAACGACAACGTGCGCTATGACGCCCGCACCCTCTATGCCCTGCTGAAAGGCTGCGACCTGACTGCCGCATTCTCCGACAAAGGCGGAGCAGCTTATCAGAAACAGTCGAAGCTGAGGGAGTATGACGAGCCGGGCACCATCTATCTTTTCACGCAAGGACGCTGGCAACCGTTGGTGGAGGTGCAGTCGAAAGAAGGTGATGACGTAACGTGGAAAAGGACGGACGTCTGTTCACAGCTGGGTTCATACTTCAACTCCGACTTCTACTTCATCTCCCATGGCATGAACAACGACCACAATGACGACTGGGAGAAGAACTTGGCCCAAAAACTCACCGACATCGGAGGAAAGGTGCTCTGCGTGGACTGGGGGAAATGGGCCTTCCGCAGCGGATTCCTCCCTTGGGGTTCCGCCTTTAAGATCAATGACGTAGTCAAGCGGGTGCATGCGGCCCTCAACCTGGCCTTCAACGGTTCGGAGCAGGCCGACATCCGCCTGGAGAGATTCCACCTGATTGGGCACAGTCATGGCGCACATGTCCTGGGACGGTTGGCCAACAGCTATAAGGTGGGGGCCAAACGACTCACCGCCCTCGACATGTCGGAAGAGGCTGCGCACTTACCGTGGGTCAGCAAGATGGACGAGCGCTTCAATGCCCAATACATCGACTACTACAAGAGCAGCGTCATCTATGGGACAGAATGGCTCGTGGGCGACGACAACTACATCCTGGCCAGCGGCGACGGACTGTTCGATAAAAATATCGATTTTTTCGAGAATGTGAATCGTCATGGATATTCCATAAAGTGGTTTACCTCGACCATCGGCAGCAACACCGACCTGGGCTTCAACTGGATGTCGCGGAGAGCCAATCATCCCAAGGTAATCACCCGCTATGGGCTGGACGGCCACTGCGGGTGGTCGGGTGTCATCAACGGACCACGCAATGTGATAGAAGACTACACCCGCTATCAGGATATCGCCGACTGGAGATACACCAAGCCCTGGTACGGGATGAAGGAGTACTCGAAGAAGGCCAGCGAATGGGACTTCCGTGCCGCCATCGGCTCGACGTTCGACTACCAGCCGAAGTCGGTGAAGGGGAAGGAGAGTGTGCAGGCCGGTGTCTACGAAGCACTGACCGTTGACATCGACAATCATGCCGACAACTACAGCGTGTCTTTCATAGATAGGTACAATCTGTCGGAGTTGGCATCCTGCCACGCCCTCTATGTGGCCAGGAAGGGCAGCGGCACCCCACGCTACACGACAGACATGACCGACTATACCACATACGTCAGCACCCCCTCTAACCTTCACTACCTGGGACAGCTGGAGCATTATGAGTCTCTTGACGGTGACGGGGTGTTCCTCAAGCCTTTCACTTTCAACATCGACCATGACTTCTGGAAGCAACTGGGCGGTACCGATGACACGGAAGAGATCGAATGTGACTTCTGGGTGATTGCCGGTGTGGACAGGAAGGGAAATTTCAGAAATGACGCTCCCGGCAACGTGAAATTGTGGAAAGGAGAACTCCATCCGAAGGACAACTGCCAGGTGTTCACCTTGAAAGTGAAGAAGCCTGAACTGTCGTGCGACGCCGGTGCAGACCAGGTGATCACCCTGTCGAAAGGACAGCGGACTGCCAATGTCAGAGTGAGCGGAAAGGTGCTGAAAGGCAACGGAAACGACCTCTCCTACCGTTGGAGCAACGGTGCCAGCGTGTTCGCTTCCTCGCTCGACGGTGCCCTGCCGTTGGGGGTGGGCAAGCATCTCCTCCGTTTCACGATACAAATATCTGAGAAAAACAAGGGCAAGCATCGTGCCCCCTCCGCCGTCGCCGAGAGCTCGGATGAGATGACCGTCCTCGTGAAGCCTTATATGCCCTGCGAAGAAGAGTCCAAGAGCGTGGCAGTGCTTGTCTCCTGCGATCCCAACGAGAAGATCGGCTATAACGGTGCCGGCGGAAAGGGATGTGTGCGGCCCGGAGAGACGATGGAATATAGCATCTATTTCGAGAATGATGCCGAGAAGGCACAGTTGCCGGCGAAACGGGTGATTGTGACTGACACACTCGACACGGCCCTCGACCTGTCCACCTTCGAGATTGTGGGCACTCGGGTGGCCAACAGGAAAATCGACTTGCCGGCGGGGAAGAGCGAAGTGGTCACCATCACCGACTTGCGTCCCGAAGCCGACCTCTTGCTGAAGACCGAGATGAGGCTGGATGTGGACACCCGCGTGGTGACTGTGACCTATACCTCTCTCGACACGCTGACCACGGAGCCCACGAAAGACATGTTTGCCGGTTTCCTCTCGCCCAACGACAGCACGCATGTGGGTGAAGGACACTTCACCTACCGGGTGGATGTAGGCAAGGACGTGCCCGACGGGTATGTCATCAGGAATCAGGCCCATATCACCTTCGACTACAACGACGTCATCTCCACCAATACCACCAGCCACATGGTCGACGACCAGGCTCCCGTCAGTTGGGTGGAGGCACTGCCGGGTGTCACCGAAGAGGACTCCGTCGTGGTCTCCTGGAACGGGAAAGATGCAGGAGCCGGCATCGGCTACTATGACATCTACCTGTCGAAAAACGGGTCGGCCTATGAACTGTGGAAGAGGCATGCGACGGAGACAGCGGCGGTGCTGCATGGTCAGGAGGGGGACGTCTGCCGTCTCTATTCCATCGCCACCGACTCCATCGGTCTGTCAGAGCCGCAGAAGACCGCCGCAGAGGCTGTCGTCACATTCGTCGGAGCCGGTATGGGCATCGCAAGTGCAGAGGTGCAAAGCCGGACGGTGACCATCGCGCCGAAGGTCATCGAAGAGATGGTGACGGTCAGCGCACAAGCCCTGCATCATGGCGACCGGGTAGGCATCTGTCTCTACGACACCGCCGGCAGGAGAGTCATGGCGGTGAGGGGTGTCAGTGAGGGCACTACCTATCGTCAGGACATCGCCTGCGGGCATCTGATGCCGGGCGTCTACATCATAGAAGTGAAAGTCAACAACAAGAGCATGACCTCGGAAAAAGTGACAAAGTGGTAAAGGAACGTTCTGAAAGAGTGTCACCCATCAGGGGGCAACCATCATGGGACGGGCTTTTGATTGAATTTCTACATTCACATCAAGAGCCCGTCTCATGACTGATAGCCCCCTCTTCCGGTCATCATCATCAAAACCCGTCAGTGAACGACAAGTATGTGACACCGGAAAAGCGACCAATCGACCGAGTGGCATGTCCCATCCGAGCTTCTGGGCAGCAGAGATGTCGTGAAAATGGAGAATCTGCCACAGATGTGTTATGATGCTCCACAATCCTGTAATCAGGAAAGAAAATTTTTTAAAATAGTATCAAACTTCGTCAAAATAGTATTATGTTTATACGTAATTTTGTTTTACCTTTGCAAATTGAAATAATGTAAATGTCGATAACAAATTATAAAAAACCTAAAAACCTCTATTGTTCTATGACAGGAAACACCGTTTGAAGCCCTTTAGGGCTCTCTGCAGATATGCGAGAGGCCCTTTGGTTGGTGTGCCGTGCACCCACCTTATATATAATATTATGTGTTTGAATTATACTTTAACTTAACCAGAAATAAACTTAAGTATGAATTTGAATTTCAGAAAAACAGTGCTGCTCATGGGCGCTTGCTTAGGAATGGGATTGTATTCCCCGGCCTTTGCGACCTCATCGACCGTAACTGCTCCTGCAGTTCAGCAGACGAAGAAAGTCAGTGGTGTCGTCAACGACGCTGATGGCCCCGTTATCGGTGCCACCATCATGGAGAAAGGCACCAGCAACGGAACGGTTACTGACATTGACGGTAACTTTACTCTTGACGTGCAGCCTGGCGCTGTGCTTGTCATCTCCTACATCGGTTACACCACGCAGGAGATTCCCGTAGGCAACCAAAGCACCTTCACCATCAACCTCAGCGAGGATGCTGACGTGCTCGAGGAAGTCGTGGTTGTGGGCTACGGTGTGCAGAAGAAGAAACTCGTCACCGGTGCCACCGTGCAGGTGAAGGGTGAGGACATCGCCAAGCTCAACACCACCAATGCGCTGACCGCCATGCAGTCGTCGACTCCTGGTGTGCAGATTACCCAGAGCTCCACACAGCCTGGCAAGGGTTTCAAGGTCAACATCCGTGGTGTGGGTACTATAGGCGAGAGCTCGCCTCTGCTCATCATCGACGGTATCAACGCCGGTACTGCCGATAATGGTCTCAACGGCCTGAACCCGAACGATATCGAGAGCATCGACGTGCTCAAGGACGCTGCCTCTGCTGCCATCTACGGTGCTCGTGCCGCCAACGGTGTGATTCTCGTCACCACCAAGCAAGGCAAGGCCGGCACGCTGCAGGTGCAGTACGACGGCTATGTGGGCGTCTCCAACGCCTACAAGGTGCCCGCTCTCCTGAACGCACAGCAGTATATGCAGATTATCAACGAGACCAACTTCAACACCTACGGCACTCCCACCAACTGGGCATCGATCGTTCCTCAGTCCATCCTCGACAAGGTGGCTGCCGGTTGGGAAGGCACCGACTGGTTCAAGGAGTATGAGAACAAGAACGCCATCCAGTTCAGCCATGCCGCCACCGTTTCCGGCGGTAGCGAGAGGTCGAAGTTCGCTCTCAGCCTCAACTACAGCTCCAACGAAGGTATCATGGGTGGCGACAACGCTTCCGACTACAAGCGCTACGGCGGACGTATCAACTCGGAGCATGTCATCTGGAAGGGCCGCACCCACGACATCCTCACCATCGGTGAGAACGTGAGCTACTGGTACCATTCCAGCCATGACCTGGCTGAGAGCAGCGGCTATTGGAACATCATGCAGAATGCCTATGCCGCATCACCCCTGGTGATGCCCTACAACGAAGACGGCACTCTGACCAGTTATAAGGACAACGGTGCAGGCTACAGCAACATGATCTACACCAACCCGCTCAACCACTTCCTCAACGGCGGTTACAGCTCACTCAACCGCAACCGTGACTTCGGCGTGGGCGCCACCTTCTACTGGATCATCGAACCTGTGAAGAACCTGAAATACCGCGGACAGTTCAATACCGGCTACAGCGGCAGCTACTACCGCAACGAGTCGAAGCCCTATTCGATGAGCAATACCTTATCAAGCAACAGCTACAGCATCGGTCAGGGCGAATACGAGAGCTCGAACTTCTCTCTGGAGAACACCCTCTCTTATATCTTCCCCACTTTGGGCAAGCACAATATCGATATGCTCGTCGGACAGTCGTTCGAGCGCAGCCACTGGAGCACAGGCCTCACACTCAATGCCAACGTGCCTCAGGAGAGCCTCAACACCGCGATTCTCAATGGATGGCCTTATGCAGTGCTTTCCAATGTGGAACCACAGTTTATCCAGGGTCATACCGGCTATGACAACGGCCGCGAGGGTTCGATTGCTTCGTTCTTCGGACGTATCAACTGGAACTATGACGAGAAGTACATGGCTACCGCCATCCTCCGTGCCGATGGTTCCAACAGGTTTGCCCGCGGCCACCGCTGGGGCTACTTCCCCTCCTTCTCCGCAGGTTGGGTCATCACCAACGAGAACTTCATGGAGAGCGCTCGCTCGTGGATGAACTTCTTCAAGCTCCGTGCCAGCTGGGGACAGAACGGTAACTGTAACATCCCCAACTTCTACTATGACTCCAATATCGCCTTCTCGCCCACCGACTATGCCGACTATGGCTATAAGTTCGGCAGCGATATGGCCAATACCGTCAACCGCAACATCTACACCACCGGTGCCTTTGCCCGCAACGAGCCCAATCCCGAGGTGACCTGGGAGACTTCTGAGCAGCTCAACATCGGTTTCGACGCACGCTTCATCAACAGCAAGCTCGGCCTCACCTTCGACTGGTATAAGAAGACCACCAAGGACTGGCTCGTGCAGGCCGACAAAGACGAGGTGAAAGGATATGAGGTAGCTGCCTATAGAAACCTGGGCGACGTGGAGAACACTGGTTTTGAGGTGGCTCTCTCATGGCGCGACAACATCGGCAAGGACTTCAGCTATTTCGCCAATGTCAACGCTGCCGCCAACAAGAACAAGGTGACCCGTCTGGCCACCAACTCAGGTGTGGTAGGCAACAATGAGGGTGACGGACTCTTCGAGAACTCCGGATACATCTCTCTCGTGGAGAAGGGACAGCCCATCGGCTACTTCTCAGGCATGTCGTATAGCGGTGTCTGGCAGAGTTGGGAGGACATCGCAGCTGCAAAAGCCGCCAACAAGGCAGTGCTCGACGGCGCACAGCCTGGCGACTTCATCTGGGACGACTGGAACGGCGATGGTGTCATCACCCTCGACGACGACCGCCACAATATCGGCAACCCGCATCCCGACGTGACCCTCGGCGTGAGCCTCGGATTCGAGTGGAAGGGCTTCGACTTTAGCGTCACCGGTACCGGTGCCTTCGGCATGCAGGTGGCTCAGTGCTACCGCACCGCCCTGCTGGCTAACCAGTATCAGAACTACACCGTCGACGTCTTCGACCGTTGGCACGGTGCAGGCACCAGCAACACCATGCCGCGCCTCTCTGTTGGTTCTACCAACGAGCAGTGGATCTCCAAACGCTATATCCAGGATGCCGACTACTTCCGTATCCAGAACATCACTCTCGGCTACGACTTCGGACGCTTCCTCAAGAAGACCATCTTCGACAAGTTCCGCATCTATGCACAGGCTCAGAACCTCTACACCTTCACCGGATACACCGGCGTCGATCCTGAGGTGGGTTCCTCCGGTGGTAAGCAGGCATGGGCACGTGGCATCGACGTGGGCCTCTATCCCTCTGCCCGTACGTTCCTCGTGGGTGCAAGCATCACCTTCAGAGACAAGAACGCCTCTGCTTCCAAGCCCGCCGTGGCTCCCGTGCAGACCAAGATTGAGTATGTCACCGACACCAAGGAAATCGACCGTCTCAACGGCGAGATCAACAAGCTGCGTGCCGAGAACGACAACCTGAAGAACCAGAAGCCGACCAACACCACCACCGTCATCACCGACGAGAAGGTGATTACCTATCCTTATTTCGTCAACTTCGAAATCAACAAGACTGACATTGTCAACCGTGAGCGCGTCAACCTGAGCACTATCGCCCAGATGATCCGCCAGAACCCGGGCAAGAAATACAGCGTGATGGGCTATGCCGACAAGGCTACCGGTACCGCCGACCGCAACCAGTGGCTCGCCGAGAACCGTGCCAAGAACGTCTACAACATGCTCGTCAATGAGTATGGCGTGCCCGCCAGCAGCCTCGTGCTCGACTCTAAGGGTGGTGTCGACAACCTCTACTTCAACGATCCTCAGATGAGCCGCTCAGTCATCATCTCGGAGGTGAAGTAATCTGTTGGCTTAATTTAAAACATTATTATCATCACAGAAAATATGAAAAAGATATATTTAATGGCTGTCGCGGCTGTCTTCGCTTTCGCTTCTTGCGAGGATTTCCTCGATTCCTCAAACTATACTGAGGCCAACACCAACAACTATCCCGCGGAGGCCGGAGACCTCAACAAAGAATTGGCTGCCCTCTACGGAGTGCTCAACCAGTTCAGCACCGACCCTCTGCAGACTCCGTGGTTTGTCAACTACCTCATGTCTGACGATGCCAACGGTGCCGGCGGTACCGGCGACGTGGAGGCACATGCCGTGGCTCACCTGATGACCAACAAGCAGGAACTCTATGACAAAGCATGGCACAACACCTACGTGGGTATCGCACGTGCCAACAGCATCATCTCTTTCGTCGATGCCTTCGACTGGACAGGACAGGAGAAAACCCGCAACCAGATGCTCGGAGAGGCTTACTTCATGCGCGGACTCTTCTATCTCTGGGGCACACAGTTCTGGGGCGACATCCCTGCCTACTGGGCACCTGCCGCACCCGACCCCTGCCCCACACTCTCTGCCGAGGATGACATCTATCCTCATATCCTCGCCGACTTCGTCAGCGCTTCCAACCTGATGAGCCATGGTGCCACCACCTTTGGCGACGGACATGCCACCAAGGGTGCCGCCGAGGGCTTCCTCGGACGTGCTTACCTCTTCTATGAGGGTTTCTACAAGAAGGTGGGCGAGATCGGCACCGCCAACCCCGCTCCCGTCGAACTGCCTGAGCAGGAAGGTGTGACCAACACCAGTCTCACCAAGGATGTCGTGGCCAACTACCTCAAGGACGCTATCGACAACAGCGGCTACAGCCTCGTCGAGGACTTCCGCCTGTTGTGGCAGTACACCAACACGGTGACCGCTCCCGACTATGACTTTGTGAAAGACCTGGCCGACAAGGGCAAGTTCTGGGCCGGCAACGGCAACAGCGAAGAGATGTTCCAGATACAGTATATGAACGCCGGTTCATGGAACGGTACCATCGGCATGGGCTTCTGCAACCAGGTGTCGCTCTACTGCGGTATGCGTTGCGATGACGACGGCGCCGGCGGCGTCAACGGCAAGGAAGACCAGTTCCCCTTCGGTCAGGGCTGGGGACAGGGTTGCATCAACAGCAATCTCTGGGACGACTGGCCAGCCACCGACCCGCGCAAGAAGGCCACCATCCTCAATGCTCCAGAAGAGTTTGATGGACATTTCTACTATGCCACCTCTTGCTCTGAGGAGACCGGCTACTACAACAAGAAGTGGATGCCTGTCACCGCTAAGGGCAGCTCCTTCGGCGACTTCAACGACAAATACACATGGTGGGGCGTGTGGAGAGCCGCCAACACTGAGGAAGGTGCACCCAACGGTAACTCCTTCCAGGGCGACCACTTCTGCGACATCATCCTTCTCCGTCTGGCCGACGTGATGCTGATGCACTCCGAGCTGACAGGCACCAACACCGAGATGAACAAGGTGCGCAAGCGTGCCGGACTCGCCGAAATCCCCTATACATGGGACAACATCAAGAACGAGCGCCACTGGGAGCTGGCAGGCGAAGGCCTCCGCTTCAACGACCTGCGCCGTTGGTCGGGCAAGAACGGTGGTGCCTCCTGTGAGGCTGCCGTGGCCCTGCAGCGTCAGGTGGGCTCACGCATCTACTACACCGGCAAGAACGAGAAGCAACTCAAGCACGGTTCCACCGGATGGGCACAGCGCTATGCCAGAACCGACGGCTTCCTGCCGAAACCTCCTGCTCAGATCAGCTATTACAACGACGAGACCATTCTCAAGCAGAATGCCGGATGGTATGACAGTGAATCAGACTGGAACATGTCGGGTACTCCTACCTATTAATCAAACATTAAAGACTCAACAAATATGAAAAAAAGTATTATTTGCTTGACATTGGCTGTGGCCTTCCTCGCTTCCTGCGATCCTATCAAGGAAGAGAAGGATCTCACACTATACAACACCTCTGCGTCTGAAATCGAGAGCGCTTTCTCTATGGCACAGTTGGATGTGAATGGAAATCCCGCTGCCGACGGCAACTATTTCACCTATACTACCTCTCCTGCCATGATGGTGTCTGTCTACAACCTGGCAGCCGACGGCTCAGAAAACTTGCTGTCTTACGGATATTCCGGCAAATTCACCATCGCTCCGAAGCGTGGCTCCGACCCCAACCAGACCTTCTGGGTGCGTGTGGTCAATACCGACGGCTCTGTCACATTGGTAGAGAAACATGTCAATGTGTTTGTGAAGCAGGAGCTCGATCCTGAAATCAGGTATCTTGCCAGTGATGAGTACGGCTCAAAGATCTGGAAGTGGGATGCTTCCATCGGTGATGGCTCCGTATGGGGCAACATGGGCTACTGCGGTGGCAAAGGCTCTGACGTAGGTATCTCCGGAAACGGCGCCTGGTGGGGCGTCGCTCCCGACGAGGACGGTGAGGTGACTGCCGCATTCATGGAGCAGTTGCAGCATACCCCCGACGGACAGGCTCACGGCGATGAGAGCATGAGCGCCTATATGGTCATCGACGAGGACGGAAACATCGTTTGCTACGACAAGGACAACAACGTCATCCGCAAGGGTCCGTACACCGTGGAGAACTTCGACAACAGCGATCCCGACGCATGGAAGGTGGGCGACCTGGTCACCTCATCCATCCTTTGGCCGTTTGAGATCAACTCCGGCGGTAGGACTCCCAGCAAGTTTGAGATTGTCTACCTGACTGCCGACAAGATGACGCTCGTCTATCCCGACAACGGCGATTTCGGCGCACTCGGCAACTGGGGCGAGGCCACCTACTGGCACTTCTGCAGCAATAGCGATATCGCCGGTATGGCTGTTGGCTACGGCAAGGACGCTTCCAAGTCGTGGACCTGGGACTACGACGGCGAGCATACCGTATGGGGCAACATGGGCTATTGCGGTGACGCCGGCTCTAAAGTCGGTATTGATCACAACGGAGAATGGTGGGGCGTCAAGAACGAGGCTGACTTCATGGAGCAGCTTGGTCACACCAACGACGGCGCTGCTCACGGCGACGAGAGCATGGATGCCTACTTCACGCTCGACGGTATGGGCAATATCACCCGCGTGGCCGGCAACGGTACAGTCATCAACAAGGGTACCTATGAATTCGATACCACCGTGGCCAACGAGTGGAAGATGGCTAACTTCAATACCACCGCAGGTACCATCCTCTTCCCCTATGAGATCAACTCTGGCGGTAATATGCCTACCACATTCGAGGTGGTCTACCTCACCGGAAGCAAGATGTGTCTTGTCTATCCCGACAAGGGCGACTTCGGCTCACTCGGCAACTGGGGGGAGGCTACATACTGGCACTTCAAAGCCAAATAAGCCCACTCTCATCTGAAGAATATGGCCCCGTGCTCGCAGTGAGCACGGGGCTTTTTCACAGAACCATCGGGCGAAAGACGCGAAAAAGCAAAATACATCTGTTTTTTACTCGCTTAATCGGATTTTTGCACTACCTTTGCATGACGATGCGAATGAATATACGAAGAAAAGTTTGGATGCTCTGCAGCGTGGCACTGGGAGTGGCTGTGATGCTCTTCTGGGGGCTGGCCTATCCGCATGCCCTGTCGTATCAGGAACAATATCAGATGTTTCTATGGACAGGCGACTATCTGGCTGACGCCCTCCGCATGCCCGGGGGACTGGCGGCTTGGATGGGCGAGTGGGTCGTGCAGTTCTACTATGTGGGATGGCTCGGTGCCCTCCTGCTCGGAGTCCTTTTCCTCGTGCTGCACCGGCTTATGGTTGGTGCCACACAGGAGAAGCGGCATTGGGATATCCTCTGTCTGGTTCCCCTGCTGTTGCTTCTCTGGCTGATGGGCGACGAGAGCGTGCTCCTCGCCTATCCGATGGCCCTTTTGCTCACCCTCGCTTTCTCGTGCGTCACGGCAAAGGCACCGCTCTATGCCGACCTGCTCGCGGTGCCGCTTCTTTATTGGTTAGCAGGTCCGATGGCCTGGCTCTATGTGGCGCTCCGTTTGCTCCACCGTGGAGTCTCCGCCTGTTGGCTGCCGCTCTTGTTGGCCGCCGTGCAGTGGGCCGCCTATCAGTGGCTGCTGCCCGAATGGCAACTCTATAGTGTGCTCACTGGCCGCGTCTATTATCGTATCCCCCTCCAGACACCCGTGCTGATGTGGGTGATACCCCTTGTCGTCATCGCTGTCTCGCAGCTGTCGCGGTGGGCACACCGTCCGTGGATGTGGGCCTGCGAGGTGGGCATCGTCGCCGCATTGGCGTTCTTGGCTGCCGACAAGGGTTTCGACAGTGATAAATACGAACTCATCCGTCAGGACTATCTGGTGCGCAATGAGCAGTGGGACGAGGTGGTGCGACGGGCTGAGCAGCGGCAGGTGCAGACGCCTTTCAGTTGTCAGTGCGTGAATCTGGCACTGGCCAAGAAACGGCTCCTTGCCGACCGCATGTTCGATTTCTATCAGAGTGGGCGCGACGCGCTCATCATGCCCCGCACGCGCGACCTCACCTCGATGCTGCCTTCGGCCGAGGCTTTCTGGCATCTGGGGATGGTCAACTCTGCCCTGCGCTATATGTTCGACACACAGGAGTCTATCCTCAATGCCAAGAAGAGCGGACGGTGCACCAAGCGCATCGCCGAGTGCATGATTGTCAATGGCCAATACAAGACGGCCGCCAAGCAACTCGCACTCTTGCGCCACACACTCTTCTACCGGAAATGGGCACTCGAGGCCGAGACCGCTCTGGGCGACGAGGCCCGCGTCAACGCCCATCCTCTTTGGGGCAAGCTCCGGAAGTTAAGATACAAGGATGATTTCCTCTTCAACTACGAGGAGCTCGACAAGATGTTCGGGCAACTGTTCATCGGCAATCAGGAGAACAAGATGGCCCTTGACTATATGCTCGCGCAGATGCTCCTCAACGGCAATGTGCCCATGTTCTCGCAGTATCTGCAGTGGGCACAACGGTATGGGGGCTACTCCACCATGCCCCTCGGCTATCAGGATGTGGTGCGCTGCATCCAGAGCAACGGGCAAGGCGGCGACTCGCCCTACATGAGATATATCAACGCACAAAGGAGCAGACAGCAATGAGAAATATCGCTATCCTATGCCTTGTACTGCTGGCGGTGGCATGCCGGCCTGAGGTGGACCATCCGCAGTCTGCCGACGAGTGGCCGCAGATTTGGCCCGACTATGTGGGTGTCACCGTCCCAGCCGGTATCGCTCCCCTCAATTTCGCCATGGCCGACGAGCAGGTGGAATGTGTCGATGTGGTGGCGAAGGGTAGCAAGGGCGGACAGTTGCACGTCAACGGAAGTTACGCCGACTTCGACATCGACGACTGGAAAGAGCTGACAGAGCAAAACAAGGGTGGAGAGATTGTGATGACCGTCTGTGCCCTGCGCGACGGCAGATGGACCCGATACCGCGACTTCACTATACAGGTGAGCGAGATGCCCCTTGATGACTACGGACTCACCTACCGGCGCATCCCGCCCGGCTATGAGGTGGGCGGACATATCGGCATCTATCAGCGCGACCTGCACTCTTTCGACGAGTTTCCCATCCTCACCGAGACCACCGTGCCGGGCAGGTGCATGAACTGCCATACCGCCAATGCCACCGACCCATCCCGGCTCACCATGCAGATAAGGGGCGACAACGGAGGCACGCTGATACAGAAAGACGGTGTGCAGAAATGGCTCAACACCCGCACCGACAGCACCCGTGCCGCTGGCAGCTATGCCTATTGGCACCCCGGGGGCGACTACTGCGCCTATGCGGTGAACAGTGTGCATCAGGCATTCTATGTGGGCACCGGCCAGCGCATAGAGGTCTATCACCGCTTCAGCGATGTCGTCGTGCTCGACACCCGCAACGATGAACTGTTGCTCTCACCCCTGCTGCAGACCGACGACCTGGAGATTTTCCCCGCTTTCTCGGCCAAGGGCGACACCCTCTACTACAGCACGTCGAAACCCTGCCGCGTGCCCGCCGAATACGACAAGGTGAAGTGCAGCCTCTGTGCCATCCCCTTTGATGCCGCCACAGGGCGCTTCGGCGAGGCGGCCGACACATTGCTCAATGCCCGTCAGTATGACAAGAGCTTTGTGCTGGCCAAACCCTCCTACGACGGGCGGTGGCTGATGTACACCGTGGCCGACTGCGGCAACTTCCCCGTCTGCAGGCCTGAGGCTGACCTGTGGCTCATGGACCTGCGCACGAGAGCCACACGAAAGCTCGACGAGGTGAACAGCCCCAATACAGAGAGTTGGCACAGTTGGAGCAGCAACAGCCGTTGGTTTGTCTTCGCCTCAAAGCGCGACGACGGCATGTACGCCCGGCTCTTTCTCGCCTGTATCGACAGCCAGGGCAGGGTGAGCAAGCCTTTCCTCCTGCCTCAGCGCAACCCGAGGAAATTCTATGGCGAGATGATGGACTCCTATAATATGCCCGACTTCACGCGTGTCAAGGTGGTTTTTGATGCCCGCGAAGCCTACAGGCAAGTGTTCAATGACGAGAGAAAACAAGTAAAGATAAGATAAAATATGCGTAAAAATCTGCTTTTCAGCATCGTGGCACTCATAGCCACAGCATTCTCAGGCTGCGATGACGGCAAGTGCCATATCTCAGGCACCATCCCCGAGAACTACAACGGCAAGAAAATCTTCCTTGTGCCGTTTACCAACGACAGCCGTTTCAATGTCGATTCCGTGGTCATCCGCGACGGGAAATTCGCCTTCGAGAGAGACACCCTCATGTTGGCGAAAATCATCCTCGACTACCATTACCGCATTGGCGTGGAACCTCTCCTGGTGGTGGTGGAGCCGGGACAAATCAACGTGGTGATTGACTCTGTGAGCCATGCCACTGGGACACCGCAGAACGACTCGCTCGACTTGTGGAAAGGGCGCAAACTGGCTCACGACATGCAGACCAGACTGATGGGCGCACAGATAGCCAAGTTGCGCGCGGAAGGTGACACTGTCGCAGCCAATCAGATGAAGGCACAGTCCGACAGTCTCCATCTGGCTTTCAAAAACTATACGCGCCAGATGGCGGTAAACATGGGCAGCGGAACGCTATACGACTTCCTTTCCGCGTTCTATCCCAAGACTTACAAGCGGGTGATGCCCGACAGCACCGTAGTGGAATTTGATGCCGATACCAATGAGCCGATACGCTAAGGGATGGCAGTGGGCTGCCACATTGCTTCTCGGTGCTGCCGTTTTCTTCTTCTGGAGATGGAGGTTTCCCGCAGCATTGGCCTTTCAGGAACAATTACAGTTGTTCCTCTTCGACCATGACTATTTGGTGGACAGACTTGCGCAGCCAGGCGGCGTGGCATGCTATGTGGCGGAGTTCATCGTGCAGTTCTACAACAATGTGTCGGCTGGGGCTGCCATCCTGGCCCTGCTGTTCATGTTGCTGCAACGGGGCACATGGAGGCTGATGCGCGCAGAAGGGGAGTGGTATCCGCTGAGTTTCCTGCCCGCACTGATGATGTGGGTGCTCATGGGCGACGAGAACGTGATGCTCACCGCCTTGGTGGCTCTCCTGATGACAATGGCCTGTATGCTCTGGTGCCCTAAGGGCAGGAAGTCGCGGATACTATGGCTCCTGGTTGTCCTTCCCCTCCTTTACTGGCTTGTGGGGCCGATGGCCATCATCGCTGCCATATACATCCCCTTCCGCTGCAGTGAGGACACTGGCAATAGTCTGGCAGCTAAGAGTCTGACAGCTCTCGGCGCCGTGGTGTATCTCGTGGCCGTCATGGTGGCAAGTGCCTATTTCCTGCCCTATCCGCTGCTCAGAGTGGCTCTCGGCCTGGGCTATTACCGCTATGTGGAGACGTTGCCCTATCTGCTTTTGGCCATCGGGATAGTGGTGCTGCTTTTGGCCTTTTTCGGCAAAAGACTGCCAAAGTTGGCCGGCCGCAGACAGACTGTCGCCATCGTCTGCGAGGTTGCCCTGCTGGTAGCCATGATGTGTGTGGCACTGCCGCAGAGTTTCGACCGGCGGAAATATGACCTTATCGAGTATGACTTTCTTGTCAGGACCAACCAGTGGGACAAGATTATCGGAAAGTCGGTGCGCCGACAGCCCGACCTGCCCATGAGCGTCTGTGCCACCAATCTGGCATTGGCCATGAAGGGGGAGCTGGGTGAGCGATGCTTCGACTTCTACCAGAACGGCACCGGTGGCCTGCTGCCCGGATTCGTGCGCAATTTCGCCACCCTCCATCTCACCGGCGAGGCCTATTTCCAACTCGGACTGGTCAACACAGCACAGCGTTTCGCCTTCGAGGCCATGGAGGCCATCCCCAATTACAACAAGAGTGCGCGGGCGATAAAACGGTTGGCAGAGACCAACCTCATCAACGGACAGTACCAGGTGGCCGCCAAATATCTCAGGATGCTTGAGAAAACCGTCTTCTACCGCAAATGGGCCCGCCATACGATGCAGTTGCTGGACAATGAGGAGGCCATCAACGCCCATCCCCTCTACGGCAAACTGCGCCGTCTGCGCCTGTCCGACGACTTCCTCTTCAGTGAGAATGAGATTGACAAGATTTGCGGTCAACTGTTCATGCACAACTCCCAAAACACCTTGGCCATGCAGTATATGCTGATGTATCCCATCCTCGAGGGAGATATCGACAAACTGATGGGGTATGCCCAGGTGGTGCAGGGCAAGGTGATGTATAACCCCCGCGCTTGTCAGGAAGCGCTCGCCTATGCCTTCATGCGTCATGGCCAGATGCCTCCGCAAGGGGTGGTCAACCCGAATGTCGCCAGGCGGCTTGAGGAGTTCGTATACATCTATAAATCGGCAGGCAAAGGGTCGCCGCAGATGGAACCTTTCCGCAACACCGTGTGGTATTACCTCACCGCAGAATAGCCAATCTTGTCACACACGATAAAAACGAACATCATGCAGACACGTCTCTATCATATTCTCATCACTTTTTGGCGCATGGCGGCTGTGGCTGTCGCCATCATCATGATGCCCTCATGCACCCAGCGGGTGGAAAACGCTGTGAGTGTGGACGAATGGCCCAAGATTTTCCCCGACTATGCGGACGTGACCATACCGGCCGAGATTGCCCCGCTCAACTTCTGCTATGCCGGCGGTGAGTTTGAGTGTATGGACGTGGTGGTGAAAGGCAGCAAGGGCGGCGAGATGCACACGCAGGGCGACTATGCCGACTTCGATATCGACGACTGGCATGCGCTCACCGAGGCCAACCGCGGTGGACAACTCACCGTGACGGTCAGCGTGAAGCACGAAGGACAATGGACGCAGTTCCGCGACTTCACCATCCATGTGAGCACCTCTCCACTTGAGGAGTGGGGACTCACTTACCGCCGTGTGGCTCCCGGTTATGAGACCTATAGCCACATGGGCATCTACCAGCGGTGCCTGAGCAATTTCTCTGAGTATGCGATTATCGACAACACCGAGGTGCCGGGAATGTGTGTCAACTGCCATACGTCGAACCGCATGGACCCGTCGCAGATGGTCTTTCACGTGAGAGGCGAGCATGGCGCCACCATGATACGTCACGATGGAAAGACGGAGTGGCTGGCAGCGAAAAACGACCTCTTAGGCGGTTCTATGGTCTACCCCTACTGGCATCCTTCAGGCAATTACTGCGCTTTTTCCACCAACCAGACGCGGCAGGGCTTCCATGTGGTGCACGACGAGCGCATCGAGGTGTTCGACCTCTCTTCGGACATCTTCGTTTACCATCCTGAGACTCACGAGATTATCTCCGACTCGCTCATCATGACCAAGGACTGGTCGGAGAACTGCCCTGTCTTCTCTCCCGACGGCCGCACACTTTATTTCATGACATGCCGCCAACAGGATTACCCGGCGCATTTCAAGCAGGAGCGGTATAACCTCTGCAGCATCAGTTTCGACCCGGAGAAAGGCACTTTCGGCGACCATGTCGACACGCTTTTCAATGCCTCTGCCATGGAGAAGAGCCTTACCTGGCCAAGGCCTTCTTACGATGGGAAGTACATGCTTTTCACGCTTATCGACTATGGCTATTTCTCTGTCTGGCATAAAGAGGCTGACCAGTGGATGCTCAATTTGGAGACCGGCGAGACATGGCCTCTCGAGAAAGCCAACAGCCCACAGTCCGACAGTTATCACAACTGGAGTGGCAACAGCCGATGGATAGTGTTCACATCGCGCCGTGGCGGCGGTCTCTACTCACGGCTCTATCTGGCTGGCATCGATGATAAAGGGCACGCCACGAAAGCCTTCTTGCTTCCCCAGCGCAATCCATGGGCTTACTATGACGAGACGCTTTATTCCTTCAATACACCCGATTTTACCCGCACTAAAGTGGAGTTTGACCACCGTGGTGCCGCTAAGGCCATCATGTCCGACCAGCGTGTGAACACACAGGTGAGACCGTGAGATTGGTCGTTTGGTCGTTTGGTCGTTTAGGCGTTTGGTCGTTTAGGCGTTTGGTCGTTTAGTCGTTTAGGCGTTTGGTCGTTTGGTCGTTTAGGAGTTTAGACATTACTTTTGTAAGTCATAGCTTATACTGATGTTGAATCATCTGTTCTAATGTCTACACTCCTAAACTCCTACACCCCCAAACTCCTAAATTCCTACACTCCCACACTTCTTTCAACAAAAAAAAAGAAATCTTCTATTTCATCCCGATGGGTGTGCTCTCCACGGCCCTTTTCACGTCGGCGGCGCTGAATGGCAGACGGCCACCGCCCAGTTCGGGCACGTTGAACGACTTGAGATTCTGGTCGTAGAATGTCGGGTCGCGTTGGGGCAGTACGAAGGGCTTGTGTGCCTTTCCTTGGCGGTCGATATAGGTGAAATAGGGCTTGCCGTAGAGACCGTCATCGCGTTTGGAGGCGAAGACGAGCCAGCGGCTGTTCGACGACCAACTGTGATAGGTGTCGCTCTTGGCACTGTTGACGGTGCTCAGGGTGTCGGTGCTGCCCGTCGACAGATTCATCATCTGCAGGTCCGACTCGGGATGCCAGATGGGGAATGTGCCGTAGTCGGCGACGGTGTAGACGATATATTGACCGTCGGGCGACACCCGCGGATGGCATACGGAACGCTTCTCACGCGGACCAGAGAACAGGGTGTCGACCTGAGTGCCTATCGCGCCGGTCTTTTCATCGAAACCGATGCGGCAGAGACTGTAGCGCATGTCGCGCAACTCGCCTGGCAGTGCCACCGCCTTTGCCGTGCAGTAGTAGATATATCGGCCGTCGGGAGAGAAGGTGGGGAAGGTCTCAAAGACAGTGCTGTCGTTCAGCAGCGGACTGCGGAGGATGGTGTTCGTCTGCAGGTCGGCCACATAGACATCAGACGTGCTGTCGAACACCTCGAGGCGCTTGCTGGGCATGGCATGGAACGCCGGGATGATGACGTTGGTGGAGAAGGTGATATAGCGTCCGTTGGGAGAGAATCCGAAATAGACGCTGCCTGAGGCCATGTCGTCGGTCTTGATGGCCAGTTTGGTCAGTTTCCCCTTCTGGTTGAGAATGGCTCCGCCGCCCTCGCCTCTCACATAGAGCATAGAGAGCTCGGACGACTGTTGGCCATAGGTGTGGCAGTTCATGCACCGGTTGCCCACGAGACCGTAGTCGCAGATGGCACGCTCGTCGAAATTCTCGAGGCACCGTTCCCGCAGCGAGAGGTTCTGGTAGATTTCGTAGTCGGGCTCTATGAGGCGATAGGTGAGGAAGGGGTCGATAGCGTCGGTCGTCACGGTCCATGTGAAGGGCTGGTAGGCGGTCCATTGCCCGTCCTTGAGGGCGGTGACGGTGACGGTCACTTCCTTTCCCGCCACCTTGCTGAGGAATTTGCGCCATGCCTTCTCGCCGATGCGCACGCAGTTTCCCCTTTCATTCACTTTCAGCTCGTCCTCTCCGCAGGTCGCCCGCAGTTCCACGGCATCGTAGTCGCCGCGGAGCATGAAATTGAGCGGTGCGATGTTGCACGGAATCCAGACATCTGTATAGTCGGGATACATGGGCGGCAAGGCACTGTCCTTCTGTGGATGAGAAGGGGTAGGGGTGCAGGCATTCAGTGTGAGGAACGCTGCTATGAGGAGGATACCGTGGCGTATGAGGGAAAAGGTGCTCATGGCTTGGGCGTTTTGGTGGTGTCGAAGTAATACCAGTAGGTGTCGCTGAAACGGGGGTCTCCACGATGGTTGCTGTAGTCGGCAAACCGCTGCAGCAGTGCGTCGTCGTGGATGTATTTCTCCCATTCCTCCTGTGGGGCATTGGTGCCCGAGAGATAGATCATGAGAGCCTGCTGATAGAGAGGTTTCTTGCGCTCTTGCCCCAGGGAGTAGCAGTAGCGGTCGTAGTCGCGCTTGAAATTGTCCATGTCTTTCAGCAGCAGTGTGCTGCACAGGATATAGTCGAGCGCCACCGTGTTGCGGGGATTGGAGTCGAGGAGCTCCATCATCACCATGTGCAGGTTGTCGGTCGTGCGGATGGTGTCGGCGCGGTTGACGAAGCGGCGCTTGTCGAGGATATACTGATAGTGGGGCAGTTCGTGGTGGAGCATCTGTTCTGCCCAGGGGCGGTAGACGAGCGTCTTCTGCAGGATGCGCAGATATTTGAGGGCGGCAATGGAGTCGCCGCTCACGAGGTTGCACTCTGCCAGGCGCTTAATCATCCGCACGTTGCGGTTGTCGGGGGCGAACACGTTGGTCATCATGGCTGCCCGCTCAGTGAAGGTCATGTCGCCCAGGGCCCAGTAGAGCTCGTTCATGTTGATGATTGTGAGCCGGCGGCTTTCAGGACCGATAGTGTAGAAGGTGCCGAGCTGGTTGGGGACGTGGCTGAGCAGACGGTCGGGCAGTTGGTCTTGCTGTGCCTGTACGAGGTTATAGAAGAAGAGCATCTCTTCGGTGGGCTGGTCGTCGTCCTCCACCATTTGCTCCACTTTTCTGAAATGGCCGAAATAGTACTCATTGTCGGCGGCGAGGCTTTTCTCAAGGATGAAGTCGGGCGACTGCAACCGCCCGATGCCGGGATAGGTGAGTGCCTTCTCGGATGTGATCAGGTAGTGCCTCTCGGCCAGGAAGAGGATGGCGGGGATGAGGATGACGGGGAAAAAGCCGAAAAAGATGCTCCAGCCGTAGGACTTCTGCCTGTAGTGGCAGATGAGATGGATGATGACAAGAATTTGCAGCGCCCAGAGTCCGTAGCCGAACATCCAATAGGTGGTTGCCGAGGCGACAATCATCGTCAGGGCGAAGGCCCAGCGCCCCCGGCGCAGCAGGGGAACGGCAGCGAGGAAGACCGCCATGCCGCCACCCAAGGCGATGACCGAACTCAGCCGGTGGCCGGTGCGGAGGCAGCAGACAGCCTCGAGGGTCATCACGAGGAAGGCAGCCACGTAGGCCCACAGACTCTTGACGCCTGCCTGCTGCAAGGCGCGTCGTGTGAGGTCGCCCAGTGTGAGGAGGGCTAGTGTGAGGATGGCGGGTCCGGCATAGAGGTAGTAATAAAATTGGGTGAGCGCGTCGCCCAAGAGACAGGCCACCCATGCCGGACGGTCAAGATAGGAACTCAGATATCCGCTGGTGAGGAGGAAAATCTGGTTTTGCTCCTGATAGAAAAAATGGTATCTGTAGCAGCACTGGAAGAAAGCGAAGCAGGCTGCTCCCCAAAGGAGGACGAGCAGTGGCCCTACGCACTTGGCCAGGGTGAACCGCTTGCTGCTGGTATCTGCCGGTGTGCTCATTTGGTAGCTATGCACTCCATTTCCACCAGCCACTCCGGACGGCAGACCTTGCCTTGGAGAAGCACATGTGGGATATCGGGATAGGCGATGCGGAGGAACTGCTCCACGACATCCCGGTCGGAGGCGTCGCGCAGATAGACATAGAAGAATCGCACGTCGGACATGGTGGCGCCGCCGTCATGTAGCAGGGCACCGATATTCTCCAGAAGACGGGCCGTCTGCCGCTGGATGTCGCCCACATACATAGCTTTGCCGTGCTTGTCGATGCTGGCCGTACCAGAGATGAAGAGCGTCTGCTTGCCGTTCATCGTCAGGCGGGTGCCGCGCTCAAACGATACACCGTATTCGTGGGTGGGGTTGAGGTTGTCGAGTGCCTGAAGGTATTTCTTGTCGCTCTCCTGCACCGTGGGGTAGGTGAGGAAGTCGATGGCTACCGAGGCGCTGCGGGTCTGTGAGAAGCCGCCGATGCCCGTACTGGCAATGAAATGGGTGTCGGTGGTAAGCCCTTGGCTGCGGAAGATATCGTTGCGGGCACGCACCATCCCCTCGTAGTTGACGTCGATGTCGGCCACATAGATCCATGTGCGCAGACAATGGTCGCGCAGGGTGAGGCCCAACGGGCGGATGCTCTCCAGGTATTTGTTGAAGATGAGCATCGTCTGAATGTAGGAGTTGGCGCCTCGTGTCTCC
This sequence comes from uncultured Prevotellaceae bacterium, assembly GCA_902795605.1. Lineage (GTDB taxonomy): Bacteria > Bacteroidota > Bacteroidia > Bacteroidales > Bacteroidaceae > Prevotella. The sequence goes on from CADBLU010000079.1 coordinate 26,943, forward strand.
TCCTCGGTGAGGCGGATACTGTGATGGATGAAGAGGTCGGCTTCGTCGGTGGTCTTCGTCAGGATGGTGATCTTGCTCCCGTCGAGCGGCGGCTGTTCTATCACAGAGCAGGCTGCCTTGGAGAGGATAGAGGTATAGAGTGCCGATGCTGTCAGTTCGGCATATTGGTTCTGGGCATCGCTCAGAAACACTTTGGTATATTGCAGATGTCGGCCTGCGGCTTTTTCCTCTTCGAGGAAATTGCTCAGTGTCAGGTAGAGTTCTGCCAGCCTATGGCTGAAGCGCTCCCTGGTCTTGGGAGCGAAGATAAGATATTTGTCCATATAGAGTAATTGACGGATGGCTGCTGTCGCACAACAGCGCCAATTAATCTGCAAAGATAGTGCAAACCGAGCGGAATGCAAAGCAAAACACGAAGTTTTTGCTTTCATTCCCGAGGTGCAGCCTATCTTCGCGCAAGCAAATTTAGATAAAAATCGGGGATTTATAAGCCAGTCGAGATAAAAATGTGACAAATTGCCCCGAATTGGACCTCTTGCTCAAAG
>CADBLU010000080.1 GCA_902795605.1 uncultured Prevotellaceae bacterium
CGGAGCTGGTGTGCGCATCTTCCTGCCTATGGTGGGCTTGATGGGTATCGACTGGGCTTATGGCTTCGACAAAGTATGGGGCAAGAAGGGCGGCTCGCAGTTCCACTTCGTCCTCGGACAGGAATTCTAAACGATAGCATACAATCCCTACAATCTGTAAAAACCGGAAAAGATGAAAAAGACATTGCTTATGGGCCTGATGGCGCTGATGGCGCTCACGGCCAGCGCGCAGAAGTTTGCGCTCGTAGATATGGACTACATCCTTAAGAACATACCCGCCTATGAGCGTGCCAACGAGCAGCTCAACCAGGTGTCGAAGAAATGGCAGGCCGAGGTGGAGGCTCTCAACACCGAAGCGTCGACCATGTATAAGAACTACCAGAACGAGGTGGTGTTTCTCTCTCAAGAGCAGAAAAAGAAGCGTCAGGAAGACATCATGAACAAGGAGAAGGAGGCCAGCGACCTCAAGCGCAAGTATTTCGGCCCCGAGGGCGAGCTTTTCAAGAAGCGCGAGAGTCTGATGACCCCCATCCAGGAGGAGATCTATACCGCCGTGAAGGACATCTCTGAGCTGCGCGGCTATCAGCTGGTGCTCGACCGTGCCAGTGATGCCGGCATCATCTTCGGCTCGCCGAAGATCGACATCAGCAACGAGGTGCTCGAAAAACTCGGCTACTCCGTCAACTGACGCTCGCCTCTGCGCGCTACACAAAAGACATTCAACAGCAAACAATCACAATAAAAACAACAGAAAAAAAATGAAAAAGATTATTATTATGCTCATGTTGTTGGCTCCTCTGGCCACATTCGCACAGAAGTTCGGACACGTAGATACACAGTCCATCATCCAGTCGCTGCCTGAGTTCAGCCGCGCCAATGGTGAGATTGAGGCCATCGGAAAGCAGTATGAGAACGAGCTGAAGGCTTCGCAGGACGAGCTGCAGCGCCTGGCCGACGACTATGACAAGAAGAAGAGTTCGATGAACGCCACCCAGCAGCAGGAGCAGGAAGCCAAACTGCAGGAGATGTACAACCGCATCTCTCAGCAGGCTCAGCAGAACCAGCAGGAATTCCAGAAGGCTCAGCAGGAGAAACTGCAGCCCATCTTCACCAAGGTGCGCCAGGCCATCGAGACCGTGGGCAAGTCGGGCGGCTACGTCTATGTGATGGAGGTAGGCAGTGTGCTCTACATCAACGATACACTGAGCAAGGACCTCACCTCTGAGGTGAAGGCCCAGATTGCCAAGATGAAGTAAACAGGGCTCCGGCCCTCTCTCGTCGCTTTCCGTTTCTCGCCGGCATGTGCGCCTCCGGCCGTCTGATGCCGGGCAGGCCTTGCGGGGGGCGGAAAGCGCTTTCGTTTTCGGGTGGGGCAGGCGCCGCTCTCTTACTTGGCGCCAATGGTGTTGCCCCGCCGCCAAATGACATCCAAACCATAAGAAACGATGAGAAGATATTGCTTGCTGATGCTGCTGACAGCCTTTCCGCTGCTGTTGTCGGCCCAGATGAAGTTCGGCTATTTCAGCTATGAGGAGGCCTTCCAGTCGATGCCTGAATATGCGCTGGCACAGACCAACCTCAACGACCTGCGCGAGAAGTATGACGCAGAGATGAAACGCGTAGAGGACGAGTTCAACCGCAAGTATGAGGAGTTCCTCGACGGGCAGAGCGACTTCGCCCCCACCATCCTGCAGAAGCGCCAGACGGAGTTGCAGGAGTTGCTGAAGAAAAACGTGGCTTTCAAGAAGGAGAGCAGCAAGTTGCTCAAGCAGGCTGAGCAGGAGGCTTATGCGCCGCTGAGGGAGAAGTTGCGGAAGGTGCTCGAGACCATCGGCACCGAGCACGGCTATGCTTTCATCCTCAATACCGACGGCGACGCATGCCCCTATATCCATCCGGAGATGGGCGAGGATGTGTCGCAACTGGTGAGGGAGGCACTGCGATGAACGGACTGCCTCAGAGCCCTGGACCCATCGGGGTGTTCGACTCGGGCTATGGCGGCCTCACCATCCTGCAGGGCATCCGCCGCCTGATGCCCTCCTACGACTTCATCTATCTGGGCGACAATGCGCGCGCGCCCTATGGCACGAGGTCGTTCGACGTGGTGTATGAGTTCACCCGTCAGGCGGTGATACGTCTCTTCCAACTGGGTTGCCATCTGGTGGTGCTGGGCTGCAACACGGCGTCGGCCAAGGCGCTGCGCTCCATCCAGCAGAACGACCTGCCGCTGCTCGACCTGTCGCGCCGTGTGCTGGGTATCATCATCCCCACCGCCGAGGTGGTGGGCAGTCTCACCAAGACGCATCATGTGGGCATCCTTGCCACCGAGGGCACCATCCGCAGCGGCAGCTATGAGATAGAGATACGCAAGCGCTACCCCGACGTGGTGGTGACGGGCGAGGCCTGTCCGATGTGGGTGCCTCTGGTGGAGAACAACGAGGTGGACAATCCCGGCACCCATTATTTCGTGAATAAGAGCATCCAGCGGCTGCTGGAGCGCGACAATGAGATCGACACCATCATCCTCGGGTGCACCCACTATCCCATCCTCCTGCCGGTCATCAAGAGCCATCTGCGGCCGGGGATAGAGGTGATGAGGCAGGGCGACTATGTGGCCCGCAGCCTGAAGGACTACCTGAGTCGGCACACGGAGATGGAGGCCCGCTGCAGCAAAAACGGCAGCGTGCGCTATCTCACGACAGAGAGTGCTACGAAATTTTCTGAGAGTGCCCGCCTCTTTCTCAACGAGCGGGTGGAGGTGGAGCGCATCGACCTGGGATAGCAGCTGGCGACTGCCGGGTATGTAGCGAAAAAACTCTAAAAAAAGAAAATGAAAGAAAGAATCAGCATGATCTGTTGTTAGTATTCTCTGATGCCATGTGCAAAGTCTCGCCAACCGTAGGCTTTGGTGTAGGCATCGTGAGAGCCTTTGAGGTCATGGTCTTTTTTTCAATTGAAGAGAACTTGAAGGACTGAAGACAGATTTTTATAAAAATATTACCCAAAGGTAACTTACCTTTGGGTAATATTTTGTATATTTGCACCATGAAAAAAAGATGATATACTTATGAAGGCACCATTTCAATACGGCACATTAGCGAGTAAGGAGAATTTTGTAAACCGTGTGAAAGAACGGGCACAGTTAAAGACGTACTTGTCTTCACACATTAATGTCATGCTGGTTTCCCCACGTCGTTGGGGTAAGTCCTCTTTGGTGAAAGTCGCAATGGAAGAATTGCAGGCAGAGGACAAAAATGTTCGTGTTTGTTGTATTGATGCTTTCAGCATAGGATCTGAAGCAGAGTTTTACCGGACGTTTGCAAGTCGGGTGATAGAATGTGCCTCAAGTAAGTTGGAACGACGCATACAAGATGCTAAGAGATTCCTTACAGGCGTTGTGCCACAATTGGTTATCAAGGATGATGTGACTGATTTCATGGCATTCGATTTGAAGTTTACGCCAGGAGA
>CADBLU010000081.1 GCA_902795605.1 uncultured Prevotellaceae bacterium
CGGAAAACTTTGACACTGCGTGTCGAAGTTACTCCATCTCGGCAGAAGAAAAAAATGAATTCTTTTCGTTCTGCTCTCGATTTTTCGTAACTTTGCAGCGGAATTGCCACTGAATGCCCATGCCAGACATTGCGAGATACTTCCCCATCACCGACCCGACGCTGATTTTCTTCGTCGTGCTCTGCATCATCTTGTTCGCTCCCATCATCATGGGCAAACTCCGTATTCCCCATATCGTGGGCATGGTGCTGGCAGGTGTGCTGGTGGGCGAATACGGATTCGACATTCTCAAGCGCGACGACTCTTTCGAACTCTTCGGCAAGGTGGGCATGTACTACATCATGTTCCTCGCCGGTCTGGAGATGGATATGGAGAGCATGAAAAAATCGAAGAACCATTTCCTCATCTTCGGACTGCTCACCGCCGGGCTGCCTTTCCTCATCACCTACCTCACTGCCCCGTGGCTGCTGGGATACTCACCCACGGCGTCACTCCTCCTGGGATGCATCATGGCGTCGAACACCCTCGTGGCCTACCCCATCGTCAGCCGCTACGGTTTGCAGCAACATCCCGCGGCAGCGCTGAGCGTGGGGTCGACGATGATCGCCCTCTTCCTCTCACTCACGGTGATCGCCGCCATCTCGGGGTCGTTCTCCGGCAACAGCAGCCTAGGCTTCTGGTTGCTTTTCCTGGCGAAAATCATCGCTTTCTGTGCCGCGCTCATCCTGTTTATCCCGCGCATCACACGATGGTTCCTCCACCGCTATTCCGATGCCGTGATGCAGTTCATCTTCGTCATGGCCGCCATGTTCTTCAGCGCTGCCCTGGCCGAAGTGGCAGGTTTGGAGGGCATCCTCGGAGCCTTCCTCTCAGGACTGATCCTCAACCGCTATATCCCCAGCCTGTCGCCGCTGATGAACCGCATCGAGTTCATCGGCAACGCCCTGTTCATCCCCTATTTCCTCATCGGTGTGGGAATGCTCATCAACGTGAGGGTGCTCTTCCACGGAGGAAACATCGTGTGGGTGGTGCTCTTCATGGTGGCCATAGGTATCCTGGGCAAAGCGCTCGCCGCCTACCTGGCCTGCATGCTCTTCAAGATGCCCCTCTCGTCGGGACACCTGATGTGCGGCCTCACCTCTGCCCATGCCGCCGGTGCCATCGCCATGGTGATGGTGGGCATGCGCCTCGAAGTGTCGCCGGGGCACTATCTCGTAGACAACAACATGCTCAACGGCGTGGTCATCATGATCCTCTTCACCTGCATCATCAGCAGCATCATCACAGAGAGGTCGGCCAAGCGCCTCGTGCTGCAGAGCAAGGCGTCGCAGACGGACACGAAGAAACAGGACGACGAGAAGATCATGCTCCCCGTGAAATATCCCGAACTGGCCGAGGGACTGCTCAACGTGGCCATCATGATGCGCAACCCCAAACTCAACCGAGGACTCATCGCCCTCAACATCGTCTACGACGACGACCATCGGCAGGAGAACCAGAAACAAGGGCGGCAACTGCTCGAGCAGCTCGTCAAGACGGCCAGCGCCGCCGACGTGAGGATGCAGACACAAGTGAGGGTGGCCGCCAACATCGCCAACGGCATCAAGCATGCCTTCAAGGAATATGACGCCTCCGAAATCATCATGGGCCTGCACATCCACAAGGAAATCTCGCCCAAGTTCTGGGGTGAGTTCGCGCAGAGTCTCTACAACGGACTCAACCGGCAGATTATCTTCGTACGCCTGAAGCAGCCCCTCAACACGCTGAGATGCATCAAGGTGGCCGTCCCCTCAAGGGCGGAGTTCGAGGCGGGCTTCACCCGGTGGCTCGAGCGGCTCGTGCGCATGGCCAACAATCTCGACTGCCGCATCGTCTTCTATGCCCGGCACGACTGCAACCAACTCATCGACGACTACATCCGCAGGAAGCACCCGAGCGCCAGAAGCGAATTTGAGACCATGGAGCACTGGAACGAGATGCCCCGGCTGGCCAACCACATGAACGACGACCACCTCATGGTGTTCGTCACCTCGAGAAAAGGAAACATCTCCTATAAGACGGCGTTTGAGAAACTCCCCCGCGAGATAGAGCAATTCTACTCCGGCAAGAGCCTCATGATTGTCTTCCCCGACCAGTACGGCGACAGGATGGACTCCATGACCTTCGCCGAGCCGCAGCATAAGGAGGAGAAGAGCGCCTACAAAGAATTCATCGACTGGGTACACCGGTTCACCCGGAGACGCCCGTCAGCATAACAGACCCTCTACGACATGATAGACATCCAAGACATCACCAAAAGTTTCGGGCAGCTGCAGGTGCTCAAAGGCATCAGCCTGCACATCAAGCGCGGTGAGATAGTGAGCATCGTCGGCCCCAGCGGGGCAGGCAAGACCACCCTGCTGCAAATCATCGGCACGCTCGACCGCCCTGACAGCGGACGCGTGACCATCGACGGCACCGACGTGCAGTCGCTCTCCACCGACCGCCTCTCTGTCTTCCGCAACCTCCATGTGGGCTTCGTCTTCCAGTTTCACCAACTGCTGCCGGAGTTCACCGCCATCGAGAACATCATGATACCGGCATACATCGCAGGCAAGTCGACAGCGGCCGCCAAGGCAAGGGCCAGCGAACTGCTTGAGTTCATGGGACTGGCCGACCGCGCCCAACATAAGCCGGGACAGCTCTCAGGAGGCGAGAAGCAGCGCGTGGCCGTGGCCAGGGCCCTAGTCAACGAGCCGTCAGTCATCCTGGCCGACGAGCCGTCGGGCAGCCTCGACACGAAGAACAAGGCCGAGCTTCACCAACTCTTCTTCGACCTGCGCGACAAATACGGCATGACCTTCATCATCGTCACCCACGACGAGAGCCTGGCAAGCATCACCGACCGCACCATCCGACTCAAAGACGGACTCATCGTGGGCGAGGAGATCATCAACAGACATGACAGCGGGGAGACCGACACTTCCGACACTCCCGCCGCAACGACCAACGACGACACACAGGAATCATGAAGAAAATCAATCTGGGCGACTTCAACCGGCTGAAGGTGGTGAGAAAGGTGGACTTCGGACTCTATCTCGACGGCTACGACGAGGGAGACATCCTGCTGCCCACACGCTATGTGCCCGACCATGCGAAACTGGGCGACGAACTCGACGTCTTCGTCTACCTCGACCAGGAAGAGCGGCTCGTGGCCACCACCGAGCGCCCCGTGGCCAAAGTGGGGCAGTTCGGCTACATGCGCGTGGTATGGGTCAACCGCTATGGCGCGTTCCTCGACTGGGGACTGATGAAAGATCTCTTCTGCCCCTTCGCCGAACAGAAAAAGAAGATGGAAATCGACTCAAGGCATATCGTGCATGTGCATATCGACGAGGAGAGCTACCGCATCGTGGCGTCCGCCAAGGTGGAGCGTTACCTGAGCACAGAGCACGCCACCTATGCCCACAATGACGCCGTCGACCTGCTCGTCTGGCAGCGCACCGACATGGGCTACAAGGTCATCATCGACAACACCTTCCAGGGCCTCGTCTACGACAACCAGATCTTCCGCCCCATCCGCATCGGCGAGCAGCTCCGCGGATATGTCGACCAGGTGAGACCCGACGGGAAAATAGACGTGATGCTGCAACCCTCGGGCAGACAGCAGACGCTCGACTTCGCCGATGCCCTCACCGACTACCTGATAGCCCACGACGGACAATGCCCCTACGGCGACAAGACCGACCCGGAGACCATCAAACAGGTGTTCGGCGTGAGCAAGAAAACCTTCAAGAGAGCTGTCAGCGACCTCTACCGGAGACGCATCATCACCATCGGCGAAGAAGGGATAAAAATGGTGTAGGAGCAGAACTTAAAATGATATAGGAGCAGAACACAAGACAAAGTGTAGCCAATTTGTTCTATTTTCATTTTTTTATAAGCGATTATTTTCTCAGTCAGCAAAAAACTCCTACTTTTGCACCACCATTGAGCTCAACAGCATATGGCAAAAACAAAGCCCTCCAAGAGAGTTAATGCCATATCTATCCGACAGAGGGCATAAAGGGGCGTCTCTATGAGGCGCCCCAACTTTATGCTGCGTCCCGTCCATTATACCGAGACATTTTTTGTTTTTACCGAGAGTAAATAAACCCTTTATCCGCAACTTAGCGGGTGCTATGAACGGATCAGGTATCCTGTCATGGCTCGTTGCTCCACGGAGAATCCGATGCCCGCCTTCACGATGCGGCGGCCGTCAGTAGCATAGCGCAGGGCGTAGCCTTTCTCCTCTATCTGGTCGAGGGCATCCTGCGCCGTGCCGTTGATCTTCAGCTCCATCACGTAGATGGTGTCGGGCATGAACACCACCATGTCGGCACGCCCGCGTGCACACTTCACCTGCGTCTGTACATAGACGTTGAGCATCGAGAAGATGAGGTAGAACGACCACTCATAGAAGCCCTCGGCCACAGCTACTTCCTCGAGCTTCTTCTTGAACCCCTCCACGTAGGGAAGGCTCTCCAAGTAGGCCCGCATCTCACGCAGAGCCAGGTCGATGTCGTCGGCATGTAGGGCCTTCCAGAAGCGGGCGGCAAAACCCGTCTGCACGTCACTGCCGCGCATGCCGGTAACGGAGGGCAGCAGTCCTTCAGTGAAGCCCACACGCACCTCCTTGTTGGGGATGCCCAGCGTATATTCCTGCGTCAGGCGGTCGTAGTCCTTGGTGGTGAGATAGCCGCTCTGGTAGAGCAGCGGAAGCGCATCCATCATGTTCTCCGTGGGCTGGTCGAAGGCCGACGAGGGCACCTGCAGGCCGTCAAGCTGCGTGATGTCGGTGCGGTAGCGCCGCATCTGCTGCACCAAGTATGAAGGTGTGCCACTTTCAAACCACCAGTTGTTCAATTTGCGCTGATTGAAGGCCTTCATCAGGCTGAAGGGATTGTAGATGTCGGGGGAATCCTCAGAGAAATGGTAGCCGTCGTAGGTCTTGCGCAGCATCTCACGCATTTCCGTGTCGGTGCATTGGTAGCGTTCTGCCAACCGCTCTACGTCGGGCTGCATCTGTGTGTCAATCTCCTCGCCGGTGATACCGCAGACGGCGGCGAACTCTGGGTCGAGCGAGATGTTGGTGATATTATTGAGCGTGGAGAAGATGCTCAGCTGCGAGAACTTCGTGATGCCCGTGATGAAACAGAAGCGGATCATCGCTTCGCGGGCCTTCAGACACTGGTAGAACTCCTGCATCACACGACGGAAGGCCGGCAGATGCTCCTCCTCGTGGAGCACCTCAAGCAGCGGCGCATCATACTCGTCGATGACGACCACCACCTGGCGGCCTGTCTGTTCATAGGCGCGGCGGATGAGACCGGAAAATACGGCTCCTGGAGTGAGTTCATCAGCCGACGAGCCATACCGCTCTGTCAGTGGCTTCAACTCAAAGAGCAACGCATGACGCAACTCTTCTATGTTGTCCTGCCCCTTGGCCATGCTCACGTCGATGTGGAACACAGGGTAACTCTCCCACTCCGTCTCTAAGGCCGTCACCTTCAGCCCCTCGAAGAGGTCGCGGCGGCCTTCGAAGAAAGAGCACAACGTGGTGGTGAGCAGCGATTTGCCGAAGCGACGTGGACGGCTCAGGAAGATGTACTTGCTCACCTGTGTCATCTGCCACATCAGGTCGGTCTTGTCAATATAGACATATCCTTTGCTGACGATTTCAGAGAAGGTCTGGATGCCTACGGGATATTTTCTCTTGCCTGTCATTGTGCTGCTTGTCTGGTTTCGTCGGCTAAGGTAGCGAAAAAAATCCTATCGTCAAAACGATGATGCTTTTTTTTTCAGAAACAGGGCTCCACCCCACCCTTTCGCCCTACCCCTTCACTAAGGAATCCAATCTGTCTGCCACCGCCCGGAAGCCCATCGCAAGAGTCCAAAGCCCTGCCTCCATATTCAGCATCCAAGGGGAATAGCTACTCAGCGCCGTCTCCATAAGCACACTCAACTTGAATCAATAAAAAACCTCGTTTTATTTGGCATTCCAATCGGTTTGCAGTACCTTTGCACAATAATTGCGAAAAGTATGATTTATTTTTTCCAGACACCGACGAAGAGCATTATTGCTACCGAGACCAACCACCCGTTGGACACCGATGAGATCAGCCGCCTGAAATGGCTCTATGGAGACGCCGAACACATTGACAAAGAGGCATTAGAAGGATTCTACGTAGGACCGCGACGCGAGATGGTCACTCCCTGGAGCACCAACGCAGTGGAAATCACCCAGAACATGAACATGAGCGGCATCAGCCGCATCGAGGAGTATTTCCCCGTGGACAGCGAGGAGGCCGACCACGACCCCATGCTACAACGTATGTACCGCGGACTCGACCAGCGCATCTTCACCGTCAACCACCAGCCGGAGCCTATCCGCCAGGTGGACGACCTGGAGGCCTACAACGAGCAGGAAGGTCTTGCCCTCTCGCCGGAGGAGATAGCCTACCTCCGTCAGATTTCGGAGCAGTTGGGCCGTCCGCTCACCGACTCCGAGGTCTTCGGCTTTGCCCAGATCAACTCTGAGCACTGCCGCCACAAGATTTTCGGCGGCACGTTCATCATCGACGGGGTGGAGAAAGAATCGTCCCTCTTCGCCATGATCAAGAAG
>CADBLU010000082.1 GCA_902795605.1 uncultured Prevotellaceae bacterium
CGGCGACCTTTGTTGTCCAATTAAACAATCTACTTTAATACCTTAAACCTAATAACTAAAAACCTAAATCTATTACTACTAACCTAAACAATCTATTAATCTTTGTCTTTTGAAGCATTCTTCCGATTTCAACTGTCGTTTCTTTCGGAATGCCACCTGATTGAACTCTCTCAATCATTTTGACACTGCAAAGTTACGATAAAAAGTGGTAGGAAGCAATACTTTTAAGGTGGTTTTTCTATAAAAATGCATTTTAATTGATGTAAATCAAGGGTTGTGTGCGATAACAACCGATTTTTTTGTATTATTTATGTCGTTTTTCTGTCGATAATGGTTGTGAGAATGCATATATAGCGACAAGGCAATCTGAAGCCTTTGCGACGGCAATGGACATCGCTGCGGCAATGCCGCAGCAAACCGGACACTAACAACGGGGGCAAAGCCCAATTTTCAATCTTTATTCTTCAATTTTCAATCGATAGAAGGCTGCACCTCGGTCAAGAAAACAAAAACTTCGTTATTTGTTTTGCTTTCCACTCGGTTGATATAAATTCCTCACGCTCGAAAAAACAAATTTAAATTTGTTTTTTCCTCGCTTAATCGGAATTTTGCACTATATTTGCTGTCGCGAATATAGGCTGCACCTCGGTCAAGAAAACAAAAACTTCGTTATTTGTTTTGCTTTCCTCTCGGTTGATATAAATTCCTCACGCTCGAAAAAACAAATAAATTGGTTTTTTCCTCACTTAATCGGAATTTTGCACTATATTTGCAGTGATAATCATAAAAGTCATGCAGATGCAAAAGATGTGGTCTAAAAGAATGATGCTGGTCATGATGGCTTTCATCGTGGCCCTTGGCGTTTTTGCCCAGAAAAAGACGCGGATAGCTACCATGTACCCTGAGAACAAGACAGCCACAGTGAGTCTCAAAGACGGAAAGAAGTTGAAGGTACCCAACGCCAACGTCTTTCTTAAGAACTCTTCTTTGGTCTATTTCCAGGGGAGCACGATGAAGGAGGCCAATATCGACCTCATCCTCAGCGTGGAGTTTGATGACCGTAAGTTCGTCAATATCGACAATCATCTTGCCTATTTCGTGGATTCCATCAAGGGCAACAGCCTCTACTGTATTGAAGTCATCGATATAGACTCATATGAGCGCAACCTGAGGAATAATTCCTCTTATACTTATATTGATTTGAGTGGCAACCGTTTAGATACAGCCAACAATGATATGAATACCGAGGAGGACTATGAATATCCCGTCAGCCGAAAATATTATTATTTCCTTGACGGCAAATTCGTTCAGGCCCACGACCGCGAGCTCTATCTTGTGCTCGATAAGGAGCGCTACCGCATAGTGAAGACGGTTGCCCATGTCACTGATTTCGTGTGGACCGACCCCGCGAACCTGATGCATTTGTTGGACTTGATATCAAAATAGCCGCAAAAAGCTGTAAGTTTTGTATCTCACTTCGTGATTTTTTCTTATATTTGCCGTTAATATGAGAGTTCTGATCATCAACACCAGCGAACGGACGGGAGGCGCGGCCGTGGCAGCCAACAGGCTCATGGAAGCCCTCAACAACAACGGAGTGAAAGCCAAGATGCTTGTGCGTGACAAGGAGACCGACTCCATCACTGTGGTAGGTGTCGGCAACGGCATGTGGGCGCAGCGGCATTTCCTCTGGGAGCGGTTCAACATCTTCCGGAGGCTCCGTTTTTCCAAGGCTCATCTTTTCGACCTCGACATCGCCAATTCCGGTTTCGACGTGACAGGTATGAGAGAGTTCCAAGAGGCTGATGTCATCCATCTGCACTGGGTCAATCAAGGTATGCTTTCGCTTGCGGGCATCCGAAAGATTGTGCAGAGCGGCAAACCTGTGGTGTGGACGATGCACGACGCATGGCCCTCTACCGCCATCTGCCATCTCACCATGGGTTGCAACAAGTTCAAGTCGCGCTGTCACCACTGCAAGTATCTGCCCCACGGCGGATCGGACCATGACTTGTCCGCACGTGTGTGGGAGCAGAAGAAAGCCATCTGGCAGCAGAGCGACATCTATTTCGTGGCCTGTAGCCGCTGGCTGGAGCGAGAGGCGAAGCAGAGTGTGCTCACCTCGGGCCATAATGTGACGAGTATCCCTAATCCCATCGACACTCGTCTCTATCAGTGCAAGGATAAGGCGCAGGCCAGACAGAGACTCTCGCTGCCTGCCGACAAGCGTCTCATCCTCTTCGTCTCGCAGCGGGTGACGAATGTCAACAAGGGGATGGAATATCTTGTGGAAGCCTGCCGGCAACTCGTGGAGCGCTATCCTGCGATGAAGGAGAACACTGCTGTGGTCATCCTCGGCGGTCATGCCGAGGAGGTGAGCGGTTTGCTGCCTTTGACGGCATACCCGCTGGGATATGTGAGTGATGAGCGCAAGATTGTCGATGTCTATAATGCCGCCGACGTGTTTGTCCTCCCGTCGTTGTCGGAGAATCTCCCCAACACTATTATGGAAGCCATGGCCTGCGGAGTGCCCTGTGTGGGGTTCAAGGTCGGTGGCATCCCTGAGGAGATCGACCATCTGAAGACCGGTTATGTGGCGGAATACCGTGATGCCGCTGACCTGATGAAGGGCATCCACTGGGTGCTGGAGGAGGCCGACTATCACTCGCTCTGTGCGCAGGCCCTGCGCAAGGTGGCTGTCACCTATTCGCAGAATGCCGTCGCCCTGCGCTATATCGAGGTCTACAACCATGCCATGGCGTTCAAACACTACGGTATATGAGAATCACCCTTGTCACCATCACCTACAATGCCGAGGCCACGTTGCCGGCGACGTTGGAGAGTGTGCGTATGCAGAGTCACGACGACTTGGAGCACCTCATCATCGACGGCGCCTCAAAAGACAGCACGCTCTCTTTGGCCCGTGACTATGCGCGGACGGCTCCCGAAGGTCATGAGGTGACAGTGGTGTCGGAACCCGACGACGGACTCTATGATGCCATGAACAAGGGGCTGCGTCTCGCCTCTGGCGCGTATGTGTGCTTCCTCAATGCCGGCGACCGGTTGCCTGATGCCGACACTGTGGCGCGGGTGGCAGAGACCGCCGGCATGGCTGGCGACGGCTGTCTGCCGGGTGTGCTCTATGGGGATACGGATATCGTGGACGGTGACGGCCGTTTTATCTGCCACCGTCATCTCTCACCGCCGGCCCGTCTGTCGTGGCGCTCCTTCCGCCATGGGATGCTTGTCTGCCATCAGGCGTTCTATGCGAGCGTGGAACTGGCGCGTGAGGTGCCCTACGACACACGTTACCGCTATTCTGCCGATGTCGACTGGTGCATCCGGGTGATGAAGAAAGCTGAGGAGCGTAAGATGCCGCTGACCCGTGTGAGTGGTGTGTTGGCTCTTTATCTCAGCGAGGGGCAGACCACGCTCCACCATCGTGAGTCGTTGCGTGAGCGTTTCCGGGTGATGTGCCGCCACTATGGTTGGCTTTCCACCTTGTCGATGCACCTGTGGTTTGTTTTGCGGGCTGCAAAGAGAAAGATATGGAGGCGATGATTCACAGGTTATGCTCCGCCCTCATGTCGGCTTTGATGATAATGATACCAAGCAATATGAGTGACAACCGATTACCTGAGACAAAAGTGAGACGGCCACAGCATGCCGGACAGTTCTACGACAGTGACCCCGCGACTTTGAGGAAGGCCGTAGAGGGTTATCTCGCGCCATACAGGGGCGACGCTTCGAATGCCGATGTGGCGGCCCTCATCGTGCCCCATGCGGGCTACTACTACTCCGGGCGTGTGGCAGGAGCAGGCTATGCCATGCTCGGGAGCGAGCGCGCTTATAAGCGGGTGTTTCTCCTCGGCCCGAGTCATTATGAGTGGCTTGACGGGGCTTCGGTCAATGTGGCCGACGACTTTTATGCCACTCCTTTGGGCAGAATGCCTGTCGACCATGGTGTGGGGCGTGCGCTGCTGGCTGCCGACAGCGTCTTCTGCTACCGTGAGGAGGCACACGACCGTGAGCATTGCCTTGAGGTGCAGCTGCCCTTTCTGCAGTGTTGCATGAGCCATACGCCGGCCATCGTGCCGGTGATCATCAGCACCAACCGTTACGACAAATTGAGGCGCATCGCCGACGCGCTGCGTCCTTATCTCACTCCCGACAACCTGTTTGTCGTGAGCAGCGACTTCTCGCACTATCCTTCCTATGTGGATGCCTATACGGTCGACGGGTTGACGTGCAAAGCCCTCATGACCGCCGACGTGGAATTGTTTATTGAGGCGCTTGAGCAAAACGCGCGGAGCGGGGTGAGGAGGCTCGACACGAGTGCTTGCGGCGAATATGCCATCATCACCTTACTGATGATGCTCGACGGGCGCTATCGCATGAATCATCTGCTCTATCAGAACTCTGGTGATGTGGAAGGGGCAGACCGCAGCCGTGTCGTGGGCTATCATGCTTTTGCCGTGACGCGCACGGAGTCATTCTCCCTGACGGAGAATGAGAAACGGTCGCTCAAAAACATTGCCCTCAGAAGCATAGAGACAGCGCTCGACGGCAAAGACTACGAGCCAGAGGAGGTGACCCCGGCGATGCGTAGTCGCTGCGGGGTGTTTGTCACCCTGAAGCGGAAGGGACAGTTGCGTGGATGCATCGGCCATTTCGGCGAGGAGACGCCGCTCTACCGTCTGGTGGCGGAGATGGCCCGGGCCGCCGCTTTTGAGGATCCCCGGTTCCGCCGGCTCCGGCAGTCGGAGTTGCATGACCTGGAGATAGAAATCTCGGTGCTCACTCCTAAGCGTCGTATCCACAGCATCGATGAGTTTGAGCTTCACAGGCACGGACTATATATCCGCAAGGGCTACCAAAGCGGCACCTTCTTGCCGCAGGTGGCCGATGAGGTGAACTGGACCAAGGAGGAGTTTGTGGGGCATTGCTCACGAGACAAGGCAGGCTTGGGATGGGATGGCTGGCGTGACGCCGAGCTGTATGTCTATGAGGCCATCGTCTTTTGAGGGGAAAATAAAAAGGGGATGTGCCAATCATCAGCACATCCCCTTGCAATATGTTCTTATTTCTTCGGATTCTTGATATGCTCCTATGGGATTAGGAGTAGACCAGCATTTGTCCGGCCCTGAGCTTACTGTTGGGATTGAGGCCGTTGAGTCGTGAGAAGTCTTCCACGCTCATGTTGTATCTGCGGGCGAGCGACTGCACGGTGTCGCCCTCTCTCACTGTGTGGTATTTGAAACCGGTGCTGCGCACCACAGGGGCGGGAGCGGGAGCGCTCTCTGTGCGCTGTGCCGTGGTGTTGTTGCTTTGGTTGTGGTTGCTCCGGCCGCCATAGACCTCTTCCTTGGTGTAGGAGTTCTGCTTCAGGCCGCGTGCCGCAGTGGCTCTGGCCGACTCGCGCTCCATCGTGCTGCGGTGGAAGGTGTAGAAGTCGCCAGTGACGTCCTGCTTGCGGAAGTCGAAGAAGATGGCGGGGTTGAGTGCCACGCCGCAGAGGCGGGTCTCGAAGTGCAGGTGCGAACCGGTGCTTCGGCCGGTGTTGCCGCCCAGTCCGATGGGCTCTCCTGCGCGCACTGTCTGGTTTTCCCTGACGAGGTGCTTCGACAAGTGGGCGTAATAGGTCTCCAGTCCGTTGGCGTGTCTGATCACCACATAGTTGCCGTAGCCTTTACCCTCATATTTCACGATACGCACTTTGCCGCTCCATGCTGCACGGATAGTGTCGCCGATATATACTTTGATGTCGAGTCCGCGGTGCTGGCGTCCCCATCTCGGGCCAAACTGAGACGTGATGACACGGCTCGGGGTGGGCATGCAATAGTTGCGGAGGTCGATTCTGTAAGTTTCGGGCAGGGCTGAGCCTTTGTAGTGAGTGGTGCGTACGTCGAAATCTGCGTAGAGGTGGCTTGAGGGCATTTCGAGATTTTCTCTCTCGATGGTGCTTTGCAGCGCCAGGGTGTCAAGTTGCTTGAGTTTTCTGTCTGTAGGGGCAATGCGGGCTAAGAGATCCTGGCCTACCACAGGAAGTGATGTGGCTGCCAGTAATGCTGAAAATACAAGTGTTCTAACTGTCCTGTTTAAATTCATAATCCTCATTTTTGATAACGGGCTGATTACTTCGGTGTGCAATTCAGCCTCGATTTGTTTTACCTTTGAAATAATTGTCTCAACAAGTAGGGGTGCGCCAATTATTTCATTGCGATGCAAAGGTAAGCATAAAAAAGGGGAAACTGCCATCATTAACAGTTTTTAGTGCTGATTTAACACTTAATTAAGAATGTGAGCCGAAGAGATGTTCAGGAGATGGCTCCCCAGTTGATATTGGTTTTGCGAAGAGTTGCTAATCTTTGCCAAAGCATCTGATATTCAGGGAGTTGGCATGTGGGGTCGGCATCAATGATTTTTTGTGCCTCATCGCGGGCCATCTGCACGATTTGCCCGTCGCGTGCGATGTCGGCGATTTTCAGGTCGAAGGCCATACCGCTCTGTTGCGTCCCCTCGAGGTCGCCGGGTCCACGGAGTTTCAGGTCGGCCTCAGCGATTTGGAATCCGTCGTTGGTGGCGCACATGATGTCGATGCGCCGCGCGGTGTCTTTGCTGAGTTTACGGGTGGTGACGAGGATGCAGAATGACTGGTCGGCACCTCTGCCCACTCGCCCGCGCAGTTGGTGGAGTTGTGAGAGTCCGAACCGTTGTGCGTCGAGGATGACCATCACCGATGCGTTGGGCACGTTGACACCTACCTCGATGACGGTGGTGGCCACGAGTATCTGTGTCTCTCCGCTGGCGAACCGCTGCATCTCCTCTTCTTTCTCCTTGGGTTTCATCTGGCCGTGCACCTTACTCAGGCGGTATTCGGCAAAGGCCTGTCTCATGGTCTCATACCCTTCCTCGAGATTGCGGAGGTCGCTTTTCTCGCTCTCCTTGATGAGGGGGTAGACGATATAGGCCTGTCGGCCCGCTTGCAGTTGTCGGCGGATGCCTTGGTAGAGGCTGGTGAGCTGATCGTCGTATTTGTGCTGCGTATAGACGGGTTTGCGTCCGGGGGGCAACTCGTCGATGACGCTCACGTCGAGGTCGCCGTAGATGGTCATGGCGAGGGTGCGGGGGATGGGGGTGGCGGTCATGACGAGCACGTGTGGCGGGTTCTGGCTCTTTGCCCACAGTTTGGCACGCTGTGCCACTCCGAACCGGTGTTGCTCGTCGATGACAGCGATGCCCAGCCGTGCGAACTGCACAGGGTCTTCGATGATGGCGTGCGTGCCCACGAGGATGTGGATGCTGCCGTCGGCCAGGGCTTCGAGCACCTCTTGCCGTTTCTTCCCCTTCACGATGCCGGTGAGCAGTTCCACTCTGATTCCCTCGAGGCCTTTGAGCATCTGCCGTATGGTTTCCAGGTGTTGCTCGGCGAGGATCTCGGTGGGGGCCATGATGCATGCCTGGTATCCGTTGTCGAGGGCGATGAGTGTCGTCATGAGTGCCACGAGCGTCTTGCCCGACCCCACGTCGCCTTGCAGCAGCCGGTTCATCTGCTTGCCGCTCTTCATGTCGGCATGTATCTCACGGATGACACGTTTTTGTGCGTTAGTGAGTGGGAAGGGGAGGCACTTGGTGTAGAAGCCGTTGAAGAGTTTGCCTATACGGTTGAGCACATAGCCCCTGTATTTCCGTCGCTGGTCGCTGGCATACCGCAGGATATTGAGTTGCACATAGAAGAGTTCCTCAAATTTCAGCCGCAGCCGGGCGCGGTTGAGGGCGTCGGTGTCGGTGGGGTGGTGGATCTGGCGGAAAGCCTCGTCGCGTGAGATGAGGTGCAGGGGGGTCAGGATAAAGGGCGGCAGCGTCTCGGGCAGAGGTTGTGTCATGCGCTCGAGCATGCCTGTGATGATGCGGTTGATGGCTCGCGAGATGAAGCCCGCCTTCTTCATCCGTTCGGTGGTGTGGTAGTGTGGCTGCATGCCCATGGCATCGAGCCTCACGTTGGCGGCGCTGTCTATCTCAGGGTGCGACACCTGGAAGCGGCCGCCGTAGATGGTGGGTCTTCCGAAGACGATGTATTCCTCGCCGACTTTGTAGTTTTTGATGATATACTGCGACATGGAGAACCACACGAGGTCCATCACGCCTTGCCCGTCGGTGAAGTGAGCCACCAGCCTCTTGTTGCGCCGTCCGCTGTCGAAGGTCTCAAAACTGAGGATGCGGCCTTTCACCTGCACGAACGGCATGCTCTCTGTCAGTTCGCTGATGCGGTAGATGCGCCTGCGGTCGACATACTTATAGGGGTAATACTCCAGCATCTGCCCGAACGTCTCGATGCCGAGTTCTTTGCTCAGCAGTTCTTTGCGCTTGGGCCCGACGCCGGGGGCGTACATGATGTCTTGGCTCAGGAG
>CADBLU010000083.1 GCA_902795605.1 uncultured Prevotellaceae bacterium
CCGTCCATGTCGAAGAGCACGGCTTTGGGAGTGAATCTCCCAAAGCCGTGTTTCTCAAGATATTGCCTGATGGCAGACTGTATGTCGTTCATGAGCTTACTCGTTGGCCAGGCGCTCCTTGATGGCCTTGCTTTCTGCCTCGTAGCCTGGTTTGTCGAGCAGGGCGAACATGTTCTTCTTGTATGCCTCGACGCCAGGCTGGTTGAACGGGTTGACACCCAGCACGTTGCCGCTGATGCCGCAGGCGATTTCGAAGAAATAGATGAGCTGTCCGAGGTAATACTCATTGAGTGCGGGCACCGAGATGCGGATGTTGGGCACTCCTCCGTCGACATGTGCCAGGCGTGTGCCGAGTTCAGCCATCTTGTTCACCTCGTCCACACGCTTTCCGGCGAGGAAGTTGAGGCCGTCGAGATTCTCCTCATCCTCGGGGAAGAGGAGTTGTCTGTTGGGCTGCTCGATGCTGATGACCGTCTCGAAGATGGTGCGTTCGCCGTCTTGTATCCATTGGCCCATGGAGTGGAGGTCGGTGGTGAAGTCGCAGGAGGCGGGGAAGATGCCCTTGTGGTCTTTGCCCTCGCTCTCTCCGTAGAGTTGCTTCCACCACTCGCTGATGTAGTGGAGTTTGGGCTGGTAGTTGACCATGATCTCTATCTTCTTGCCGGAAGCGTAGAGGCCGTTGCGCACGGCGGCATAGATGGCGGCGGGATTCTCCTCGAAGGCGACGTCGCAGGCACAGGCGGCCTCCATGTCGGCGGCACCTTTCACCAGGGCCTTGATGTCGAATCCGGCGCAGGCGATGGGCAGCAGGCCTACGGGGGTGAGCACAGAGAATCGTCCGCCTACGTTGTCGGGGATGATGAAGCTCTTATAGCCTTCCTTGTCGGCGCAGGTGCGTGCGGCGCCTCTCTTGGCATCGGTGACGGCCACGATCACTTTCTTGGCCTCCTCTTTGCCTCGCTGAGCCTCACATTGCTTCTTGAGGAGGCGGAAGGTGAGCGCTGTCTCTGTCGTCGTGCCCGATTTCGATATGTTGATGACGCCGAATTTCTTGTCTTTGAGGTACTCGGTGAGTTCGGAGAGGTAGTCCTCGCCGATGTTGTTGCCTGCGAACAGGATGGCCGGGTTCTGCTTGTCTTGGATCAGCCAGGCGAAGGAGTTGCCGAGGGCCTCGATGACGGCGCGTGCGCCAAGGTAGCTTCCTCCGATGCCAGCGACGACGACGGCCTCGCAGTTGGCGCGCATCACGTCGGCGGTGGCTTGTATCTCGTCGAGGAACTCAGGGGTGATGGATGAGGGCAGGTGGAGCCATCCGAGGAAGTCGTTGCCCGGGGATGTGCCATCCTCAAGTGCTTTCTGTGCTGCCTTGATTTGCGGTTCAAGTGCTTTCACTGCGCCCTTGTCGAGAAATTGGGCGGCTTTCGTAATGTCTAAGGTGATGTTGTTCATTGTTGATAGGTATTTGGGTTTTTGATATGTTTTGATTGCGTTTAAGGTCTTCAGGGCGGGCTTGTCTCAGAGTTTTAGGCTTCCTATCTGAAGCTGTCGGTGAGCAGTTTGATCTCTATCTGAGGAGAGATGCGCTCGTAGAGGATATTGTAGACAGCGTCGAGGATAGGCATGTTGACGTGCATCCTCCGGTTGATCTCTTTCATGCATTTGGTGCCGAAGAATCCCTCGGCGATCATCTCCATCTCTATCTGCGCGCTCTTCACGCTGTAGCCCTTGCCGATCATGGTGCCGAAGACACGGTTGCGTGAGAAGTTGGAGTAGCCCGTGACGAGCAGGTCGCCCAGATAGACGGAGTCGTAGACATTCCGCTCGATGGGGCTGATGGCGGTGAGGAACCTCGACATCTCCTGCACGGCGTTGGACATGAGCACGGCCTGGAAGTTGTCGCCGTATTTCAGTCCGCTGCAGATGCCGGCGGCGATGGCATAGACGTTTTTGAGCACCGAGGAGTATTCGATGCCGATGACGTCGCTGCTCGTCTTGGTCTTGATGTAGTTGCTCGAGAGCACCTGCGTGAACTTGCGTGCCTTCTCGAGATCGGCGCATCCCACGGTGAGGTAGGAGAGTCGCTCGAGGGCCACCTCCTCGGCGTGCGAGGGTCCTCCGATGCAGGCGAGGTTCTCATAGGGCACGTCGTAGACCTCATGGAAATACTCTGAGCAGACGAGGTTTTCATCGGGCACGATGCCCTTGATGGCCGTGACGATGAATTTGTCGCGGAGGTTGGTCTTGAGTTTCTTGAGATGGTTTTTCAGATAAGGCGACGGTGTGACGAAGACGAGAGTCTGGTAGAGGTCCATCACCTTGTTGATATCGCTCGAGAAGAAGATTTCGTCGGTGTCGAAATGCACGCTGGTGAGATAGGCGGGATTGTGCCCCATGCGCTTGAAGTCGGCGATGCGGTCGTCGCGGCGCATATACCATCCGATGTGGTGGGTATGTCCTACCACAATCTTGGCTATCGCCGTGGCCCAGCTGCCACCTCCGATAATCGCTATCTTTTCAGTGTCGTGCATAGTGCGTATGAATTTCCGGTGCGGCATGGCCGGTATGCCCATGCCGCCCGGCGGGTTTTATTCTTGGGGCTCAGCCTTGCCTGCTTGCTGGCGTGCAGCCTCTATCCACGCGGCGAACTCGTCGACCTTGGGATTGTCGTAGCCCAGTTTGTATTTCTTGTTGACGCCGCAGACATCCTGCTGGAGTTTCTGCGGATTGACGTCGCAGATGTCGCTCAGCAGATAGTAGCCGCTCTTGTTGAGCACGGCGACCCATTGCTCGGGCACGCCGATGGCCGCCCATTCGGCCACGCTGCTGCGTGGAGCCTTCTTCTCGGGGCGCATCTGTGGGAAGAAGAGCACCTCCTGGATGAAGGTCTTGCCGGTCATGAGCATGGTGAGGCGGTCGATGCCGATGCCGATGCCGCTGGTGGGCGGCATGCCGTATTGCAGTGCGCGCAGGAAGTCCTGGTCGATGATCATTGCCTCGTCGTCGCCTTTGTCGGCCAGCCGCATCTGCTCTTTGAATCGTTCCTCCTGGTCGATGGGGTCGTTGAGCTCGGAGTAGGCGTTGGCCAGCTCCTTGCCGTTGACCATCAGTTCGAAGCGCTCCGTCA
>CADBLU010000084.1 GCA_902795605.1 uncultured Prevotellaceae bacterium
GTAGTCGCCCTGCTGACGAGGCTGGTAGTCACCCTGCTGACGGGGCTGGTAGTCGCCCTGCTGACGGGGCTGGTAGCCACCCTGACGGGGCTGGTAGCCACCCTGCTGACGGGGCTGATAGCCACCCTGACGGGGCTGGTAGTCACCCTGCTGACGGGGCTGGTAGTCACCCTGCTGACGGGGCTGGTAGTCGCCCTGCTGACGAGGCTGATAACCACCCTGACGGGGCTGATAGCCACCCTGCTGACGGGGCTGATAGCCACCTTGACGGGGCTGGTAGCCACCCTGCTGACGGGGCTGGTAGCCACCCTGACGAGGCTGGTAGCCTTCGCCGGAATTATTGTAACGGGGACGGTACGAGCGCTGAGCGCCGCCAGACTGGAGTCCGGCGCCGAAGCCCTCAGGACGGAAACCGCCCTCTTCATCGTTTGTCCTGTCTACGGAATAGGTTCGTTGAGAGTGGATGCGTGGGCGCTGCGGACGTGCACCGCCACGATAATCCCTTGAATAGTTGCCTGGCTGTCCAGATGACTGGTAACCTTCGCGGCCGCCTGAAGTCTGCTCCTGTGATTGTTCTTCTTTCTTGTTTTCGTTTTCAGTATCCATAATCAATTGTTTTTGTGTAGCCTCACGGCTGGGTGAATAAATGACTGTGTTTTAAATTCCTGTATAATTGTGCGGCGTAATCGCCAGCAGTTGATTTCTTACTTCCTCAGAGACATCCAGCGTCATGACGAAATCGTGGATGGTCTGTGCTGTCATTTTCTCGTTGGTACGAGTGAGTTGCTTGAGCGCCTCATAAGGATGGGGATAGGCCTCGCGGCGAAGGATGGTCTGGATGGCTTCCGCCACCACGGCCCAGTTGTTGTCGAGGTCGGCACGGATGGCACCCTCGTTGAGAATCAGTTTGCGAAGCCCCTTGAGCGTGCTGTCGACAGCGATGACCGTATGGCCGAGGGGCACACCCACATTGCGCAGCACCGTGGAGTCGGTGAGGTCGCGCTGCAGACGGCTCACGGGAAGTTTGGCGGCAAGGAACTGAAGCAGTGCGTTGGAGATGCCCAGGTTGCCCTCGCTGTTCTCGAAATCGATGGGGTTGACTTTATGAGGCATGGCGCTCGACCCCACCTCGCCCTTCTTGATCTTCTGCTTGAAATACTCCATGGAGATATACATCCAGAAGTCTCTGTCGAGGTCGATGATGATGGTGTTGACACGGCGGAGGGCATCGAAGACGCCGCCGAGGCAGTCGTAGTTGCTGATCTGAGTGGTATACTCCTCACGCTCAAGTCCGAGGCGCTCGGCCACGAAGCCATTAGCAAAGGCACGCCAATCGATGTCGGGATAGGCCACATGATGGGCATTTAGATTGCCGGTGGCACCGCCGAACTTCGCTGTGACGGGGCAGGATTTCAACTGCTCCACCTGGCGGCGAAGGCGGTAGGCAAAGACTTGCACCTCCTTGCCCAGGCGCGTGGGAGAGGCAGGCTGACCGTGGGTCTTGGCGAGCATCGCCACATCCTTCCACTCCTCGGCATAGGCTTCCAACTGTGCTATCAGTTCGTCGAGCAGAGGATAGACCACATCCGTCAGCGCTTCCTTGATCGAGAGGGGCACCGAGGTGTTGTTGATATCCTGTGAAGTGAGGCCAAAATGGATGAATTCCTTGTATTCATCGAAATTGCCCATCGCATCAAGCTGCTCCTTGATGTAATACTCCACGGCCTTCACGTCGTGGTTGGTCGTCTTCTCGATTTCCTTCACACGGCGGGCACCCTCCACAGTCAGATCGCTGTAGATAGAGCGGAGCTGCGGAAAGAGCGAATGATCAAAACTGGAAAGTTGAGGCAAAGGCAATTCGCACAGAGCAATGAAATACTCTATTTCAACGCGTATCCTGTATCTGATGAGAGCATACTCTGAGAAATATCCTGAGAGAAGTTCTGTTTTTCCTCTATAACGGCCGTCGATAGGTGATATGGCCGTCAGTGTGTCTAGACTGATCATTTAAACTATTATGGTATCCTTACTGTTTATCCTATTATTGGGACTGATAATCCGATATTCGACGCAAAATTACGAATTTTATGTGGATATGACGAATTGTTTTCTATAAAAAATGATAAATTTTCGCAAAACCTGATGGCAAAGGCAAGCATGTCAAAGTGAGGTAGACAAAAAACCCTGCAGCCCCGAAGAGCCACAGAGTTCACCCCAAAAGTGGGCGTTGACGGATTCGAACCGCCGACCCTCTGCTTGTAAGGCAGATGCTCTAAACCAGCTGAGCTAAACGCCCCTCGCTCAAAAAGCGTTGCAAAGGTAAGCATATTTTGACAACCCACCAAATTTTTGGCCTATTTTTTCCACAAAGGCCCCTGCAAAGAGCCTTTTCACAGGACTTCACAGCAGATTTATAAGCGTAGAAGCGTCTTTATAAGGGTCAAAGCGTCGATTACGTTTGAAATTGTGAATGCTTTGCCACAAATATCACCCAATTTTGCCACAAGCGAAGTGACAGCAAAAATCACCTCGACAGAATTAGCAGAACCCACCTTAATAAAAAATGAACTTCTTTTTGTTCTTCACTCGATTTTACGTAACTTTGCACCCAATACACACAACAGAGATAAAAAAAATGGAAAAAGTAGTAAGCGGCATCAGGCCAACCGGCAACCTGCACTTAGGCAATTACTTCGGTGCAGTGAAGAGTTTCGTTAAAATGCAAGATGAATATGACTGTATGTTTTTCATCGCCGACTGGCACAGCCTGACCACCCATCCGAAACCGGACGACATACAAAGCAGCGCCCGCACCATCCTGGCGGAATATCTGGCTTGTGGTATCGATCCCGAGAAAGCACCTATCTATGTGCAGAGCGACGTGAAGGAGACCCTCGAGCTCTATCTCTTCCTCAATATGAACATGTATCTCGGGGAACTGGAGAGGGTGACCACTTTCAAGGAGAAAGCACGCAAGCAACCCGACAACATCAACGCAGGACTGCTCACCTACCCCACCCTCATGGCTGCCGACATCCTGCAGCACCGGGCCAACAAGGTGCCGGTGGGCAAAGACCAGGAGCAGAACATGGAGATGGCCCGCAGATGCGCACGACGCTTCAACAACATCTACGGCGTGGAGTTCTTCCCCGAACCACAGAATTTCTACTTCGCCGACAAGGCGCTGAAGGTGCCGGGACTCGACGGCAGCGGAAAGATGGGCAAGAGTGAGGGCAACTGCATCTATCTGCGCGACGACGACAAGACCATCACCAAGAAAGTGATGAAGGCCGTCACCGACATGGGACCGCAGACACCCAACAGTGAGCGCCCTGAGGTCATCGAGAATCTTTTCACCTTCCTGCTGCTGAGCTCCAACAAGGAGGCCTACGACTATTTCGACGAGAAATGGAACGACTGCACACTGAGATACGGCGATCTGAAGAAGTATATCGCCGCCGACCTGGTGAAGACCATTGCACCCATCCGCGAGCGCATTCAGGAGTTCAGCGCCGACACCAAGCGGCTCGACCGCATCGCCCTCGAGGGTGCCGAGCGCGCACGTGAGAGTGCACGCGCCACCATCGAAGAGGTAAGACGCATCATCGGATTCAGAGTGAAATAAGCTCCTTGAAAAGCGAAATAAACTCCTTGAAAAGTGAAATAAGCTCCTTGAAAAGCGAAATAAGCTCCTTGAGATAAGTTCCTTCCTCGCATTGGAAGATAAAAAATTCCCTTCCTCGCATTGGAAGATTAGAAGAGGGGGTGGCACAAGATGCCACCCCCTCTTTTTTGACCTTTTCATGCGGGCAGGGAGCATGGGAGCATGGGATGCAGAAATATCGTTATCACGGGATGACGGGATAACGGGATGACGAAATAACGTTATAACGAAATAACGTGATAACGAAATAACGTGATAACGCAATAACGTCATCCCGAAATACCCCCCCCAAAAAAAGCAGGCACTCCGCATGGAGTGCCTGCTTGAAAATGCTTTGTAATATCTTTGTCCTGATTAGCGAACCTCGACAGTAGCACGACGGTTGAGCTCGAACGGTGAGAGGATGTCTACACCACCCTTGCCAACAGAAGTGATCTTGCTGCGGTTCACACCCATACCGACAACTTCCTCGACAACGGTCTTGGCACGCTCGTCGGAAAGCCACTGGTTGTGCTCGGGATTGCCGGTAGCGCTGTCAGCATAACCGGTGACCAGCACGTTGGCGTTCTTCTCAACAGCATACTTGGCCAGAGTGCGGACGTCGACCATGTCGCGTGAGTAGGAAGGACCGCTCTTGGTCTTGTTGCAATAGAAGAACACAGTGGCGGGAGGAGCGATAGCCGAAACAACGGGCACCTCGGGGCACTTGTGGTTGCGGATGAGGTTGTTCAGACGGTCGATCTCGGCGTTGGCGTCAGCAAGCTGAGCATTGAGGGCGTCGATCTGCGACTGATGGAGAGCCTTGATAGCGGCCACATCGGGCACTTTGTCCCATGTACCCTTGCCAAGGTTGAAGGTCAGGCCGAGCTCTGCATACAGCAGGTTGTCGTGCGAGTCCCAACCACGGTTGGCGGGGTCGATGATAGCGTCATAACCGTCGATGTCGGTCTCGATACGGTTCCAGCCCAACTCGAGGTTGAGGAACACCTTGCGGCTCAGACGGAACTCGTTGAGGATACCAGCATTGAGGTCCATGCCGTAGCGGTTGTGAGTCATGGAGCGGCCAATACCACCACCGATGAAGGGGATGAAATTCCAAACACGGTCGGGGTTGTAGCCACAGAGCATATTGCTCACGTTGAACAGCACATTCTCATTGAGAAGCCAGAACTTGTTGTAGTATCCTTTGCCGTCGCCGTTGAACTCACGGACAGACTTGCCCCAGATACCCATCAGCTTGGTGCGGAGGCCGAGACCGGGGGTGAACCATTTACCGATGGCTACCGATGCGCCGGGATTTGAGCGGAAGTCCTCAATCGGGCTGCGGTCAAGACCAGCTCCATGCTCCTCTGCGGAATACCAAGCATTCCACTGGGCTCCTACTTGAATGAACCAGTTGCTCCAGAATGAGTTGGTGGCCACACTGTATTTCAGTGTGGGGTCATCCTGTGCCATGGCTGAAAAAGATACGCTGACGAGGGCCAGCACCATTAATAGTTTTTTCATAACCTTTTATGTTTAAAAAATCAAAAATTAATATAATCTATTTAACGTTTACGATATTTTTCCGCCGCAAAGATAATATTTTTTTTCAAATGTTATTATTTTTTCTAAAGAAAATTTCACTTTTCCCCGAAAAAATCCCCTATTTATGCGTTTTTTCGGACATTTTGCATCTTTATCCCAGCAAATGTTCTATTTCTTGCTGCTCAAGAATACACGTGATCGGCTTGCCGTCGGGCGACTGATTGGCATTGGAACAGGCGAAGAGCCGATTGATGAGATTTTCCATCTCATCGTTGGACAACACCTGCCCGTAAGGGATGGCGGCACTGCGGGCCATACTCAGCGCCATCGCACTGTCGAGGCCGTCGCGCGCCTGCCCCACACGCTCGCGTGTGGCGGCGATGAGTCCCTGCAGCATGGCGGGTCCGTCGATGCCTTCAATCTCTGCCGGCACCCCGTTGACGGCGAAGCTGTCTCCTCCGAGGTCGGAGATGGAGAATCCGGCATGCTCGATATCGCCGATGGACTGCCGCATGATGGCGGCGTCGGCGGGCGACAGTCTCACCACTTCGGGGAAGAGCACCTTCTGCGTGGCCCACTTGTGCTTGCGCATCTTGTCGAGATACTCCTCGTAGAGCACCCTGAGGTGGGCCCTGTGCTGGTCGATGATCATCAGTCCCGACTTCACGGCGGTCATGATGAGACGTCCTTTATACTGATAGTGCACAGGCGACTTCTCGGAGATGATGTCGGTGTCTGACGGCTCCGGCTCGTCATCGCCGAAGAGCGTGGGCTCGGACGGCAGGCGGTCGCCGTCGGGCACGCCATAGAGTTGCTCCCAATGGTCGGCACGCGGCTGGAAGCTGCGGTTGCGGCTATCGTTGAAGGGGTTGTATTGGGGGTTCGTCCTCACCTCCGGCGTCGCCCTCGTGCCGTCAGTGGGGTCGAAGACAGGGATGTCGGGACGGCCTTCGGTGTCGAACTCTATCGACGGGATGGCGCTGAACTTCCCCACCGCCTCCTTGACGGCGGCAGAGATGATCTGCCATATCGCCTGTTCGTTGTCAAACTTGATTTCGGTCTTCGTGGGGTGGATGTTGACATCGATGTCGGAGGGCGCCACATCGAGGTAGAGGAAGAAGGGCACCTGCTCGCCCTGAGGGACAAGGCGCTCATAGGGAGCCTGCACCGCCTTGGCGAAATAGGCATGCCTCATGTAGCGGTTGTTGACGAAAAAGAACTGATAAGCCCCTTTCTTGCGTGCCGACTCTGGTTTGCCCACAAAGCCCGTCACATGGCAGATGGCCGTCTCCACCTCCACGGGCAGCAAATCCTGGTTGAGACGTTTGCCGAAGACATCGATGATGCGCTGGCGCAGACCCGTGACAGGCAGGTTGGATATCTCGGTCCCGTTGCTGTGCAATGTGAAAGCCACCTGGGGATTCACCAGTACGATACGCTCATAGGCAGAGAGGATATTGTTGAGTTCGGTGGCGTTCGACTTGAGGAACTTCCTGCGCGCAGGCACGTTGAAGAAGAGGTTCTCCACCTTGAACTGGCTGCCCGGAGGACAGGCCACCGGCTGCTGCGAGACGAACTTCGACCCGTGGATGCGCACCTCGGTGCCCACCTCATCGGTGTGCAGGCGCGTGGTGAGGCTCACCTGCGCCACGGCGGCGACAGAGGCCAGGGCCTCGCCGCGGAACCCCATGGTGTGGAGGTCGAAGAGGTCGGCAGCGGCGCGTATCTTCGACGTGGCGTGACGCTCAAACGACAGGCGCGCGTCGGTGGCCGACATACCGCAGCCGTCATCGATCACCTGTATCGACGTCCTCCCGGCGTCCACCACGATCACGTGCACCTCATGTGCGCCGGCATCGAGAGCATTCTCCACCAACTCTTTCACCACCGAGGCAGGCCGCTGGATGACCTCACCGGCGGCAATCTGGTTGGCCACGGAGTCGGGAAGCAATTGAATAATGTCACTCATTTCTTTCTTTGCCTGTGGGAGAGCATGTCAACGGCCGTCGGCCTTGCGGGCGCGCCTCGAGAGCGCGTTGGCGGTCGACGGCGGTCCGGCCACATAGGTGCCGTGCTTGTCGTGCTTTCCCTCTATATAATAGATGTCGTCCTTGTCTGTCGGACGGATATAGTCATACCAGCCGAAATTGGGCAGCCGGTCTTTCGACGGGGGTATCTGCGTGAGTGGATAGGCCACGCCTTCAGACTTCGACGTCCATATCTTCTCCAACTGCCGCTCCTGTGAGAGAAACATCCTCATCGTGTCGGTCTCAAGATAGACCATGAGGATGCGCGAGCTGTCGGAGTCCTCCACAGGATAGTAGACCGTCTGCACACTGCCCACGGCCTCGCTCATGCGCATGTGCCCCTGATCGAAATAGGCGTTCATCTGCCGCGATGTCACCTGGTTGAAATACACATCGCCGGGGTGCTGGTAGTCGGGCATCATCTCTATCGAGAGGGCCTTCGACATCACATTGGCCTCACGGATGGTGGAGTCGTTCATCCACACCTTGATGCTGTCGCCAAGCAGTTGGCGAGAGGCGTTCCACACGATGGGGTCGACATACATCGTGAGGCTGGAGTCGCGCGAGCAGATGACCATCGAGTCGCACACGGCCTGCATATCGTTGCGGAACATCCTCACCTTGTGGTAGCAGTGCACCTTGCGGTACATGGAGTCGGTGTCGAGGTAGAAGGTCTCCACCCTGATGGTGTCGGCATGCAGATAGAGCGTGTCGGCCTGCGAGAAGTCCACGAACACGGGGTTGCGGGTGGCCAGGCCCTTGCCTGTCGACTCGTCGTACTCCACCGCGTCGGCTGTGAGCCGGTTTTTGTTCTTATGGTCGGTATAGCTCACGGCGCCATAGCCGTGACTTTTCTTGGCGGAGCTGTCGTAGAAGAGGCTGTCGCCGGAGATGGTGCGCATGGCATTCTCGATGCTCGACTTGTCGAACAGTTCGGTGCGCTCGGAATTGAGATAGAAATAGCAGTTGGTGGTCTCCACGTCGTAGCCGTCCTTGACGGCGTGTATCTTCGACTTCTCCCAGCGGGGCGGTGCGCCGTCGGCGAAGATGGTGCGCCCTCCCAGCACATGTGCCCGCTCCTCGCCCGAATAATATAATAAGGTGTCGGTATACACCACATGGGTCTTCGTCTTGAGCGTCACGTCATAGAAGAACTCCGCCTCCTTGGTGCTGAGGTTGTATTTTCCCCAGTCGCTGCTCAGCGTCATCCCTTTGCTGCGGTCAGAGTAGTTGCCGCCCTTGTCGTAGTAGACGATGTCAAACTTCCGGTCGAGAATCAGGTTGTCGGTATGCAGTTCAGAGGTCTTGCGGTGTATCACCACCACATTGCTCTGCGCATGCACCATGTCGGCATCGGCACGGCCGTCGTAGAAGGCGGTGTCGCACCTCACCTCAAGGGTGTCGCCCTGGAGCATCCTCACATGGCCGAAGGCGTGAAAGGTGTTCTCCTGCTGACGGAAGTAGGCACTGTCGCAGAGCAGTGTGGCACCCTGATGGCGGAACTTCACATGTCCGCGCACAATCTGGGTGTCGTGGCGCCGATATTCGTCGAAGTAGAGCGAGTCGGCATGGTCGAGATAGATGCGCTGGTCGGCAGGACGCGAGCGGTGGCTCCTCTGGGCAGAGACGGTGGGACACAGACATAGGCCAAACAGGCATAGAATCATCAGTGTCATGATTCTATGCCTGCCATGATGCCAGCGAGGGGCCGCAGGCATCATTTCACCCATCCCTGATATTGGAACTCGCAATCTTTGTATCTCTCGTTCATTCTCACATAGGTGGTCTTCAGCTTCGACGCCACCCAGTCGTTGAGCGTCTGCTCACGGCGCTGAGCCAGCACCACGTCCTTCATCGTCTGGAAGTCCTCGGTGATGGTGGCGCGGTGGCTCTCCACGCGACTCTTGAGTTTGATGATGGCGCACACCGTCTTGCCGCGGCTGTTCACCATCTCAAAGGGAGCCGACACCTCGCCCACCTGAAGTCCCTCCACGGCGCGAGCCACCTCGGTGGGCAGGTCCTGCATGCGGAACTTCGACGTGCGCATCATATCCACCACATTGGCCATCAGACCGTGATTGGACTTCGTGTCCTTGTCGTCGGAGACGAAGGTGGCAGCCTCGTCGAAGGTGAACTTACCGGCACGGATGTCGTTGGCGAGGGAGTCGAGCTGATGAGAGGCTTTGTCGAGCGCCTCGCGCGACACACGGGGCTTGAGCAGGATATGGCGCACGTTGATACGCTCTCCACGCTTGTCGATGAGTTGGATGATATGATAGCCGAACTCCGACTCCACAATCTTCGACACCTTGTTGGGGTCGGTGAGATTAAAGGCCACACTGGCGAAGGCGGGGTCGAGGACCGCTTTCGGCGTAAAGCCGATCTCGCCGCCCTGACGCGCCGAGCCGTCCTCGGAATAGAGGCGTGCCATAGTGGCGAAGGTGGTCTCTCCGCGGTTGACGCGGTCGGTATAGTCGCGCAGGGCATCCTTCACCCTGTTGATCTCCTCGGCCTCCACCTTGGGCTGGCGAGTGATGATCTGCACCTCCACCATAGTGGGCACCTGCGGGATGCTGTCTTCGGGCAGTCCCTGGAAATAGCGTCTCACCTCTGCGGGCGACACGGTGATGTCCTTGACGAGCTGCTGCTTCATCTTCTGTATCAGCTCGCGGTTCTTAAACTCGTCGTGCATCTCCTGCCGCATCTGCGAGATGGTCTGCTTGCGGTATTCCTCCAGTTTCTCACGGGAGCCGTCGGCCAACTGTATCCAGTAGTTGATCTGGTCGTCGATGCTCTGCGAGATCTCGGTCTCGGTGACCTCGATACTGTCGATGGCCGCCTGATGGAGGAACAGTTTCTCCACGGCCAACTGCTCGGGGATGATACAGTCGGGATTGCCCTCCCATCTCACACCCTCCGACTCAGCACGCAGACGCGTGGCCTCGATGTCCGACTTAAGGATAGGCTCATCGCCCACCACCCACACCACCTCGTCGATGACGCTGGCGGCAGGAGCCACAAATTCCTTCACGGGTGCCTTTTCAGGCACAGAGTCTCCCCTGGCGGCTGCGGTGTCCGTGGTCGATGTCCTGCCGAGGGCGCTGGCCCCTATGGGCAGTAGGATGAGTGCTCCACAAGCGATGGAGAGAAGGCGCATCTTATTCATGTTCAGTGTACTTGTTGACGTCAGTGTTTGTTGACAGTGGCTACCACTTCCTTGTTCACCACCACGCTATATTTCTGCCGCAGGCGGGCCACCCACTCCTTCTCGAGCTGGTCCTGGTAGTCGGCCACCACCTGTCCACGCACGTCGGTATACTCTTTCGGGGCCTTGAGCAACTTGCCGTAAGTGGCATCGATGGGATAGTCGGGGTTGCTCTTCACCGTGACGTCTTTCTTCTTGAACACATCACGGTCGACGAGGGGATTGTCGCCAACCTTGAAGATGCCTTTCTCCACGCGGATGCGCTTCACAGAGTCGGCATTGAAGGTGGTGCGGAGCGTCTCGGCCCACTTGTCGAAAGCCAGGCCCTTGACACTTTTCTTCACCGCTTTCACGTCGGCCTTGTCCTTCACATGATAGGCCATGCCCTTGAAGCGCGGAGAGTCCCACGTATACTGTTTCTTGTTCTTCTTGAAGAATTCGGCCAGTCCGGCCTCGTCTTTCTGTGCCTTGTCCCACACCTCGGTGTTGCTGATCTCATACAGCAGCAGACCGTCGTGATACTCCCTGATGAGGTTGGCCAGGTCGGAGTCCTTGGCGGAGAGCTCAGCGGCTTTCCGCTCCATGTACTGCTCCTTGGTGACGCCGTTCTCGGCAGCCACGAGTTCATTGATCTTCTCGTCGATGACCCGCTCACGGATGCCGCGGCGGTCGATGAAGGTGAGGATATCGTTGCGCAGGGAGTCGTAGGGGAAGAAATTGCTCCTGTCGTCGAGGCGGATGATATGATAGCCGTAGATGGACTGCACGGGACGGCTCACCTCACCTTTGTTGAGGGCCCTTGCAGCATCCTCAAACTCTTTCACCGTCTGCTGAGGCTGTATCCAAGAGAGGGCGCCGCCGTTGCTGCCAGAGCCTTTGTCGTCGGACAGACGACGGGCGAGGTCCTCGAAGCTGGCACCCTGGCGGATGGCATTGTAGACAGAGTCGGCGCGCTCACGGGCAGCCTCTTTCTCACCGGCACTGGCCTTCTGGTCGACACGGATGAGGATGTGCGAAGCCTTGAAGAGTCCGCCGAGAGAGTCGACCATATGCTGTGTGCGGTCATAGATGGCGTGTGCCTCGCGCTCAAGGTCGTCGTCGTTGATCAGCGTGGGTCTCACCTGCTGGTCACGATACTGGGCAAACTCGCTCTTGAACGAGGCCATGGTGTCGAGGCGGGCATCGAGGGCTGCCGCCACCTTGAGTTTATAGTTGACAAACAGTTCCACATACTCGTCGACAGTCTTTTTGTCGATCACCCCCTCGGAGTTGTTCTTGTTGTAAGAATACTCAAATTCCGACCTTGTGACGGGGACGCCGTTGACGGTCATCACTATCGGGTCGTTCTGAGCGAAGGCTGCGGTGCCCACGAGGAGCAAGGCAAATAGCGTCTTTAGTCTCATTGCTTTTTCTGTTGTTATACCCTTCTAAATGAATAATCTGAGGATACTCCCTTATTCCGGACGGGAGTAGTTGGGAGCCTCACTCGTGATGGTGATGTCGTGAGGATGGCTCTCGTTGACACCGGCATTGGTGATGCGGGTGAACTTGGCGTTGTGTAGCTCCTCGATATTGGCTGCGCCGCAATAGCCCATGCCGGAGCGCAGGCCGCCCACCAACTGGAAGATGACCTCCTGCACGGTGCCCTTGAACGGCACACGACCGGCGATGCCCTCCGGGACGAGCTTCTTCGTCTCCTTTGTGCCCGACTGGAAATAGCGGTCTTTCGAACCGTTCTCCATGGCCTCGAGAGAGCCCATGCCGCGGTAGCTCTTGAACTTCCTGCCGTTGAAGATGATGGTGTCGCCGGGACTCTCCTCTGTGCCGGCCACCAGGGAACCGATCATCACCGAACTGCCGCCGGCGGCGATGGCCTTGACGATGTCGCCGGAGTAGCGCAGACCGCCGTCGGCGATGAGGGGCACACCGGTGCCTTTGAGGGCGGAATAGACATCATAGACAGCGCTGAGCTGGGGCACACCCACGCCTGCCACCACGCGTGTGGTGCAGATGGAGCCCGGACCGATGCCCACCTTGATGGCGTCGGCTCCATTCTCGACGAGCATCCTGGCGGCAGAGCCTGTGGCCACGTTGCCCACCACGATGTCGACTTGGGGGAAGGAGACCTTGGCCTCCTTGAGTTTCTCAACGACGAACTTGGAGTGTCCGTGGGCGGTGTCGATGACGATGGCATCGGCGCCGGCAGCGACGAGCGCCTGCATACGGTCGAGCGTGTCGGCAGTGACACCCACGCCGGCAGCCACGCGAAGACGGCCTTTGTCGTCCTTGCAAGCCATGGGCTTGTCTTTGGCCTTCGTGATATCTTTATAGGTGATCAGGCCCACGAGGCGGTTGTTCTTGTCCACCACGGGCAGTTTCTCTATCTTGTTCTCCTGCAGGATCTGGGCTGCCGTCGCCAGGTCGGTCTGCTGGTCGGTAGTCACCAGGTGGTCCTTGGTCATCACCTCGTCGATGGGTTTGTCGAGATGAAGTTCGAAACGCAGGTCACGGTTGGTGACGATGCCCACGAGATGGTTCTCCTCGTCCACCACGGGGATGCCGCCGATGTGATACTCAGCCATCATGTTGAGCGCATCCTGCACACTACGGCCCTTGGTGATGGTCACGGGGTCGTAGATCATGCCGTTCTCCGCCCTCTTCACGATGGCCACCTGACGGGCTTGCTCCTCTATCGACATATTCTTGTGGATGACACCGATACCTCCCTCACGCGCAATGGCGATGGCCATCGCCGACTCGGTGACGGTATCCATGGCAGCTGTGACAAAGGGGATGTTCAGGCTGATATGCCGTGAGAACATGGTTTTTAACTCGACAGTCCTCGGAAGGACTTCAGAATAAGCTGGAATAAGCAGGACGTCATCGAAAGTCAGACCGTCCATGACAATCTTGTCTGCAACAAATGATGGCATATTTTTTAAATTTATTGCGTGCAAAATTAGCAATAAAAATCCATATATCGGGTGGTTTCGTGTTTTTTCTTGATTAATTAATACGATTTAACGTGCCTGTGCGCCGGCAAAACACACCGCCCCATGCGATTGGAGTCTTCCACAGAATGGATACAGGAAGAAAAAGGCAGGCAATGGCATGGAATGGCCAAAAGGAAGGACGGGAAAAAAGGACAGCAAAAATGCTGAAAAGGGCAGCAAAAATGCTGAAAAGGGCAGCAAAAAAAGGGGATGCTACAGCACCCCCAAAAGATTGTCGAGACGGCGCTCCTACAAAAGCAGTGAGAGGATGACCGGAGGAACCGGTCCGTCCATGGTATACGTGATGTTGCCCACGTAGGTGGTGCTGCCGCTGTACAGATGCTTTCCGTCCCAGGTGCAGAGGATGTCGCCGACGTAGGTGCTGTTGCCGCGAAACATGTTCTTGCCATTCCACGTGTAGAGGATGTTGCCCACGTAGGCGGTGCTGCCCTTGTATACACACTTGCCATCCCATGTGCAAAGGATATTGCCCACATAGGTGCTGTTGCCCTGATAGAGGTGTTTCCCGTCCCAGGTGTAGAGAATACTTCCGACATAGGTGCTGTTGCCCTGGTAGAGATGCTTCCCGTCCCAGGTGTATACCACATCAGCTACGTAGGTGCTGTTGCCACGGTAGATCTTCGTGGCGCTCATCGTCATGGCCATCGCCAGCATCAGAAGGATAATGGATAGTTTTTTCATTGTCATCATTCAAGAATTTAAGGTTGATAAATAATCGGATGGCCTCTCCGCCAACACACCGCCCCGTCCACAAGTATTGTGAACAGGTCGGCGGGATGGCGACAAAGGCGCCATAGTAAGTGTCAGTTGGCCATCTCAGAGATGAACTTCACCCTCACCAGGCGAATCTCATCATCGGTGTAGTCGTCGCCCAACTCATCGACGGCGGCCTCGAGGCTGTCGGTCTCGCTCTCGGCGAAATAGTCGTAGATGTCGTCCACATGCTCCTCGTC
The DNA here is from genome assembly GCA_902795605.1 of uncultured Prevotellaceae bacterium. Lineage (GTDB taxonomy): Bacteria > Bacteroidota > Bacteroidia > Bacteroidales > Bacteroidaceae > Prevotella. The sequence continues at coordinate 14,391 of CADBLU010000084.1, forward strand.
CATCACCTCGTCGATATAGTAGTCGATATTGAGTTTCGTACCGCTGTAGACGATGGCCTCAATCTCGCTGAGCAGGCTGTCAAACTCCAGGCCCTCGGTGCGGGCCAGCTCCTCGAGGTCGATCCTGCGGTCGATGCTCTGGATGATCTTCACCTTCAGCAGCGACTTCTTGGCCACCGTGCGCACGCGGAGCTCCTCGGGACGCTCAATGTCGTTCTCCTCGCAGTGACGGCGGATGAGTTCGCAGAACTCCGTGCCGTAGCGCTTCGCCTTGCCGGCACCCACGCCCTGCACGTTCTGCAACTCCTGTAGCGTGATGGGATACATGGTGGCCATCTGCTCGAGCGAGATGTCTTGGAAGATGACATAGGGCGGCACCCCCAGCCTCTTCGACATGTCCTTTCTCAGGTCCTTGAGCATGGCATACAGCTCCGGGTCGAGCGCGCCGCCGCCATTGCCGCTGTCTTCCTCATAGTCGTCCTTGAACTCTGTGTCTTCGACGATCATAAACGAATGGGGGTTCTTGATGAAGCGCTTGCCGGCGGCGGTGAGCTTGAGCAGGCCGTAGTTCTCCACGTCCTTCCTCAGGAAACCGGAGAGCAGCGCCTGACGGATGACGGGGTTCCACAGTTTGGGATTGACCCCTTCGCCGGCACCGAACTCCTCGAGCTGGTCGTGCTTGTGCAAGACGATGTCGTCGGTGGCCCTGCCCTTGACGAAGTCGATGATATACTCCGTGCGGAAGTTCTCCTTCACGGCAGCCACAGCGCGGAGCACCACCTCGAGCTGGTCCTTGCCCTCTATCTTGGTCTTCGGGTGGAGGCAGTTGTCGCAGTTGCCGCAATTCTCCTGGTCGTACTCCTCGCCGAAATAGTGCAGCAGCATCCTGCGGCGGCACATCGACGACTCGGCATAGGCGGCGGTCTCCTGAAGCAGCTGGCGCCCGATGTCCTGCTCGGCCACAGGCTTTCCCTCCATGAACTTCTCCAGTTTCTGAAGGTCCTTATAGGAGTAGAACGTGATGCACTTGCCCTCGCCGCCGTCGCGGCCGGCACGTCCCGTCTCCTGGTAGTAGCCCTCAAGGCTCTTGGGGATGTCATAGTGGATGACAAACCTCACGTCGGGCTTGTCGATGCCCATGCCGAAGGCGATGGTGGCCACGATGATGTCGATGCGCTCCATGAGGAAGTCGTCCTGAGTCTCGGAGCGCTTCGCCGACTCCAGTCCGGCATGATAGGCCGCGGCCTTGATGTCGTTGGCGCAGAGGTCGGCAGTCAACTCCTCCACCTTCTTGCGGGAGAGGCAGTAGACGATGCCGCTCTTGCCGGGATTCTGCTTGATGAAGCGGATTATCTGCTTGTTGATGTCGTTCGTCTTCTGCCTCACTTCGTAATAGAGGTTGGGGCGGTTGAACGAACTCTTGAATTCCGTGGCATCCACGATGCCGAGGTTTTTCTTGATGTCAGCGCGCACCTTGTCGGTAGCCGTAGCGGTGAGCGCTATGACAGGCGCGTTGCCGATCTTCTGGATGGTAGGACGGATGTTGCGGTACTCAGGTCTGAAATCGTGGCCCCACTCCGAGATGCAGTGGGCCTCGTCGACGGCGTAGAAGGAGATGGTGACCGTGCGCAGGAACTCCACGTTGTCCTCCTTGTTGAGCGACTCGGGAGCCACATAGAGCAACTTGGTCTTCCCTGCCAGGATGTCGTTCTTCACCTGGTCGATGGCCGCCTTGTTGAGCGAGGAGTTGAGATAGTGGGCAACACCCTCTTCCTCACTCATGCCATTGATCACATCCACTTGGTTTTTCATCAGCGCTATCAGCGGAGAGATGACAATGGCCGTCCCCTCCATGATGAGAGAGGGCAGCTGATAGCAAAGCGACTTGCCGCCGCCCGTGGGCATCAGCACGAAGGTGTTCTTGCCTGCGAGCACGTTGCGCACGATGGCTTCCTGGTCGCCTTTGAAATTGTCAAAGCCGAAATAGCGCTTGAGTTGTTGAATGAGGTTAACGTCGTTTGGCATTATATTTCCGGTTCAGTCCAGAATGGGTAAAGCGTGGCCGGTGGCGGCCCACGCTTCACTCACTCTGGAGGTGTGCTTTTTCTAGTTGTTTCTTCGCATAGTCGAGAGTGACTTCAAAAGTCTTTACTTTCTTCGACGGCATCTCAAACATCGCGTCCATCATCAGGCTCTCGACGATGGAGCGAAGTCCACGGGCGCCCAACTTATACTCCACGGCCTTGTCGACGATGAAATCGAGGGTCTCGGGAGCAAAAGACAGGTCAATGCCGTCCATCTTGAACAATTTCGTATATTGTTTCACAATGGAGTTCTTCGGCTCTATGAGAATCTTCTTCAGCGCTTCACGGTCGAGTTGTGTGAGATAGGTGAGCACTGGCAGACGGCCGATAATCTCGGGGATGAGGCCGAAAGACTTCAGGTCTTGAGGCAGCACATATTTCATCAACTCTTCCTTGTCAATGTTTCTTACATTCTGCACTGAGTTGTAGCCCACCACATGGGTGTTCATGCGCTGCGCTATCTTGCGCTCTATGCCGTCGAAGGCACCGCCGCAGATGAAGAGGATATGGCGCGTGTCGACCTGGATGTATTTCTGGTCGGGATGCTTGCGCCCGCCCTGGGGAGGCACGTTGACGATGGTGCCCTCAAGCAACTTGAGCAGTCCCTGCTGCACACCCTCGCCGCTCACGTCGCGCGTGATGGAGGGGTTGTCGCTCTTGCGGGCAATCTTGTCGATCTCGTCGATGAAGACGATGCCCCGCTGCGCCGCCTCCACATTGTAGTCGGCCACCTGAAGGAGGCGGGAGAGGATGCTCTCCACATCCTCGCCCACATAACCGGCCTCGGTGAACACGGTGGCATCGACGATGGTGAAAGGCACGTTGAGCAGTTTGGCAATGGTGCGGGCAAGCAGCGTCTTGCCCGTGCCGGTGCTTCCCACCATGATGATGTTGCTCTTCTCTATCTCCACACCATCCTCAGACGCTATCTGGCTGAGGCGCTTGTAGTGGTTGTAGACAGAGACGGCCAGATAGCGCTTCGCCTCATCCTGGCCGATGACATATTGGTCGAGATAGTCCTTGATTTCCTGTGGCTTGGGCAGCTTCTTGAGGTCGAAATTGGCGGCGGTATGCTTAGGGTCGCTCAGGATGCCTGTGGTCTGCAGGATCTCATAGGCCTGACTCACACAGTTCTCGCAGATCTGGCCACTGATACCTGAGATGAGCAGCCGCACATCCTTCTCGCTGCTACCGCAGAAACTACAGGTTTTCTTCATGGTTCTTCTTACGCTTCAATACATTGTCGATCATGCCATACTCGAGAGCCTCTTCCGACGTCATCCAGTAGTTGCGGTCGGAGTCGGCCCACACCTTCTCAAACGGGGTGTGAGAGTGCTCGGCGATGATGTTGTAGAGCTCTTTCTTGTACTTCTGTATCTCACGGGCCTCAATCTCGATATCGGAAGCCTGACCCTGCACGCCGCCGAGCGGCTGGTGGATCATCACACGGCTGTGGGTGAGCGCGGCACGCTTACCCTCGGCGCCGGCCACGAGGAGCACGGCGGCCATCGAGGCTGCCATACCCGTGCATATCGTCGCCACGTCGCAGGAGATGAACTGCATGGTGTCATAGATGCCCAGACCTGCGGTGACACTGCCGCCGGGAGAGTTGATATAGACAGAGATGTCCTTGCCGCTGTCCACAGAGTCGAGATAGAGCAGCTGTGCCTGCAGCGTGTTGGCGGTATAGTCGTCGATGGGTGTGCCGAGGAAGATGATGCGGTCCATCATCAGGCGCGAGAAGACGTCCATCTGGGTGACGTTCAACTGACGCTCCTCCAGGATGTAGGGATTGAGATACTGTGCTTGGGCGCTCATCACGTCGTCGAGCACCATTCCGCTAATTCCTAAATGCTTTGTAGCATACTTTCTAAAATCGTTCATTTTTGTCGCTGTTTGTGATTTCTTTATCAGAATTTCCGGCAGGAAGCTGGACACACCGCCCCCCCCGGAGAACAGTCGCAAAAAGCAGGCCACATAAAAAAAGTTACCGACTTTTTCTGTTCGTAGCAACAAAGTTACGAAAAAAAGTCGATAACCTTTGATTTTAGAATGTTTTTTTTCGAAAAAAAACCTTTATTTTTTATTGAAGTGTGCGAAACTCTTCGAGGCTCACCTTTTTGGTGTCGAGTTTGACTACATTTTTGTAAGCCTGAGTCAACTGACGGTCGATGGTACGGTCGATGATAGAGTCGACGTACTCCTTCTTCTGGAGCAGATCCTTCGCATAGTCGGTGAGATAATCATCGGGCACATCGCTCATGCCATACTGGGCGAACTGGGCACGTGCCATCTCCTTGGCGGCAAGCAGCACTTCTTCATCGTTCACCTGGATGCCCTGGGCTCTCACCAACTGCTCCTTGATGAGGTGCCACTTCAACTGGTTGATGCTACCGGCGAAGTTCTCCTCGATGAAGCTTTCGTCCTTGTCCTTGTTGTTGTTCTTCATCAGTCGCTTGAGCAACTCCTCGGGGAAGGTGAGCTCACCCACTTTCGCGTCGCAGTAAGTCCTCAGGTCGGCCAGGAAGCGGAAATCCTGCTCTACCACCAATTGACGCTTCAGGTCTTCGGAGATACGGGCACGGAACTCGTCCTCGGTGGTGACGGTGCCGGGAGCGTAGACAGAGTCGAAGAGGTCCTGGTCGACAGGAGCGCTCACAAATCTCGAGATCTCGGTCACCTGGAAACTGAAATCGCTGGTGATGTCGGCCACATCTTCCTTCTTCAGCTGGAGCAGGGCGGCCACCTCGGTATCGCTTTCGGGATAGGCCTTCTTGGGATTGAAGACGATGATGTCGCCCAACTTGGCGCCGTCGAAGAGGGCTTTCTGCTCCTCTGCTTTCATATATTTGGGCAGCAGCGAGGCTTCAGACACGGTGATGCCACCCTCGAGGGTGTTGCCGTCGGCATCCAACTGGCGGATGTCGCCCTTGAGCATGTCGCGCTGCGACTCGTCGTACTCTTCCACCTTGTCGTAGTGGCCGTTGCGGCTGGCAAAGGCCGAAATCTGTCCGTCTACCAGGTCGTCGGAGACTTCGATGTCATAATAGGGCACTTTGTCGGTGCCGTCGAGCGTGATAGTGAACTCTGGAGCCACGGCGATGTCGAAGATGAACTCGAAGGGGCCGTCGCCCTCCATGTCCTGCGGCACCTGATCGGCCGAAGGCATCGGCTCGCCGAGCATCGCGATATTGTTTTCCTTGACGTATTCGTAGATTTTCTCGCCGAGAAGCTTGTTGATCTCTTCCACCTTCAAGGCGTTGCCAAACTGACGGCGGATCCTTGCCATCGGCACGTTGCCGGGCCTGAAGCCGGGCACCTGAACCTTGCGGCGATATTCTTTCAGTTTTTTCTCAACTTCCTGCTTGTAGTCTTCTGCCTCAATGGTCACTGTCAATTTGCCATTGACCTTGTCGGCATTCTCAAATGAAACTTTCATTATTCGTCTGTGTTATTGATGATGTTTGCGGTTTACTGAGAGGGTTTTCTCAAATTGAGGTGCAAAATTACGCATAATTCGCCTAAATACCTAATATAAACGGCAAAAATTATTTTTTTTAACTCTCACCCTCACTGCTGCAACTATTCAGCGATTATTGTTTTTAACATGAATTCCCATGAATTGATCGAAAATCTCAACAATATGGGACAGTTCATACAATTCCTCCAAGTTTTGCATGCCTGCAAGTTAAAATTTCCGTCTAATTATATGGCAATTATATGCTTCAGTACTATTCGCTGAACTGTCACTCACTGCTCTCGCGGACACGACGCTCCTCGTCGAGGGTCTGGAAATCCTTCTTGCGAAGCACGAAACTGTTGCTGAGGTATTTCTCACGCACAATCTTGTTGGCGGCCAACTCCTCAGGATTGCCACGGAAAAGGATACGGCCCTCGAAGAGCAGATAGGCACGGTCAGTGATGGTGAGCGTCTCCTGCACATTATGGTCGGTGATGAGGATGCCGATGTTGCGGTATTTCAACTTCCAGACGATGTGCTGGATGTCTTCCACGGCGATGGGGTCGACACCGGCAAAGGGCTCGTCGAGCATGATGAACTTGGGGTCGATGGCCAGGCAGCGCGCTATCTCCGTGCGGCGGCGCTCGCCGCCGGAGAGTTGGTCGCCCTTGTTCTTACGCACCTGGCCCAACCGGAACTCAGCGATGAGGCTCTCCAACTTGTCGAGCTGCTCACGCCGCGGCAGACCAGTCATTTCGAGCACGGAGAGGATATTGTCTTCGACGCTCATCTTGCGGAAGACGCTGGCCTCCTGAGGCAGATAGCCGATACCCGCCCGTGCCCGTTTATACACCGGATATTCTGTGATGTCCTTCTCGTCGAGATAGATGTGGCCGGCATTGGGCACAATCAGTCCGGTGGTCATGTAGAACGAGGTGGTCTTGCCGGCACCGTTGGGGCCGAGCAGTCCCACAATCTCACCCTGTCTCACCTCTATCGACACGTCGTTGACGACCGTGCGCTTGCCATAGCGCTTCACCAGACCTTCGGTGCGCAGCACCATGCCGCCACCCTCTTGTCGTATTGTCTCTTCCATGAGTGCTATTTCACGTACACGATGGCGAGACGGTTGGAGGTGTTACCCTGCACACCCTTGCCCACGGCCTCGTCGACCACCACTCCGCGGTCTCTCAGATAACTGGCCACGGCGTCGGCACGGGCCTGCGAGAGACGCTGGTTGATTTCGGGACTGCCCTCGGGAGATGCTGTGCCCACCACCTGCACATGAGCGCCGGGCTTCACTCCGTTGAGTGCCGCCATGGCGTCGCGGGTGAGGAGCGACTTGCCCTGCTCGAAGGTGACGAACACCAGGTTCTCCACCCTGACTTCGCGGCCTTGCAGGGGCACTTCCTTCACCACCTCAACCTCTTTGACCACCTCTTTGGGCTTTCTGGCCAACTGCTCCCTGAGGTCGTTGATAATGCCGTTGAGACGGTTCACCTCACCCGTGTCGGACGTGCCGGCAATCTTGAAGTGATGGGTGCCGTTGGAATTGCCGAAATAATAGACAAGGCCAAGGTTGAGCTGCACGGCGGAGTTGTTGACGTTGTAGCGCGGATCCTGTGAGCTGAAACTCAGTTTGTGGGCATCCTGGATGCCAGGCTGGCTGTTGCTGTGAAGGAAAGCCCAAGTCACCGACGGCTCCACATAGAACTGCCACTCGCGCTGCCCGCCGAAATTGAAGGCAAAGTCGATGCCGGCCTTCGACGTCATCTCGTTGGCAGGCTCATACATCGCATGGTTGGAGCGGAACAGATGGCCCCATCCCAAGCCGTAGAGGCCTATGACCTCGAAGCAGCGGGGCTGACCAGGATAGCCGCCGAAAAGGTTGGTGAAGTTGAAGGTGCCGAGCAGGGAGACGTTGGTGGCACGCACCCCTGTGCCTGTCGACACATAGGGCTTGTTACCCAGATAGGCACTCCCGTCGAGGGCGAGGCCGAAGACCGGTGTTATCCAGCGGCCAATCCTCACACCCACGTTGGGGTTGAGGTTGTGGAGCCACGGATTGTCCGTCGACTTGGCAGTCACGCCGCCATTGATGCCTATATATACGTTGTCCGAGACCTTGCTTTCCACCACGGTCTGGGCGCTTGCCGTCATCGCCGCAGCCATGACCACAAAAAAGAATATTGACTTTTTCATCCTATTTGAAAATTAATTGTTACACGATGACGATGGCCACCGTTTGTTCCGACTGCAAAATAAGAAAAAAATATTGATATTTGCAAACTTATCTTTTCCATTTTTATGTTATGCAACATGTTTTGAACGTCTGAAATGATTTTTTCTTGAAAATGCCGCAGAAAAACACTACTTTTGCCGCTGCAATGGCATCCGCCCCCCTCACCGTTGACGGAGAGAACCATGGAGATGCCTCCTGAAAACGACGTAATTGACAGATGCAGAAATCTATTCACACTACCTCATGGTGGCAGAACGCATGGGCTGCCCTCATCTATTTCACACGCATTCCTTTCTGGAGAATCTACCAACCGCCGAAAGAGAGCTACCGCGCAGTAGTGGAGTTCTGGCCCCTCGCCGGATGGCTCACCGGAGGCCTTATGGCCGCCACCCTTTTCTTCGGCTCGATGGTCATGCCCCACGCGCTGGCAGTGGCACTGGCCATCGCCGTGAGAATCTTCATCACCAATGCGCTGCATGAGGACGGGCTGGCCGACTTCTTCGACGGCTTCGGAGGCGGCGGCGACGACCGCCAGCGCATCCTCGACATCATGAAAGACTCGCGCATAGGGACCTTCGGCGTCCTCAGCCTCATCGGCTATCTGGCACTGCTTTTCCTCTGCTTCTATCACCTGCCAGTGCGCACAGCGGCCCTTCTCATCTTCGCCGCCGACCCCTATGCCAAGATGCTCGCCGGACAACTCGTGCAGATGATGCCCTACGCCCGCACCGAGGAGGAGGCGAAGTCGAAGATGGTCTACCGCAAGGTCAGCGTCAAGGGGGGCATCCTGCTGGCTTTCCAGGGACTGCTCCCGGCCGTGCCTCTGCTGTGGTTGGGTGCCGCGGGCACACACATCGAACTGCTCGTGTTCGTGCCTTGCCTTGTGATGTATTTCCTCTATCTCAAAATCTGGCACACGCTGCGCGGCTATACCGGCGACTGCTGCGGAGCGCTTTTCCTGATGGTGGAACTGTCGGTCTATCTCACCGCCGTCATCCTCTGAAAATTTGATGAAAATTTGACATAATGAAAGTCCTTCTCATTCGCCATACCAGCGTCGATGTACCTAAGGGCACATGCTACGGATGGGCCGACGTACCCCTCGCCGCGACCTTTCCGCAGGAGGCGGCAGAAGTGGCACGGCAACTCGATGGGAAGCACTTCGACAGGGTCTTCACATCGCCACTGTCACGGGCGCGACGGCTGGCACACTACTGCGGCTTCACCGATGCCGTGGCCGATGACCGCCTGCGGGAGATGAACATGGGACAATGGGAGATGCGGCGCTACGACGACATCACCGACCCGGCCCTGCAGCGATGGTATGCCGACTTCATGCACCTGCCCGCCACGGGAGGAGAGAGTTTCCTCATGCTGCGCGCACGGGTGGGCGCTTTCCTCGACGAACTGCGCCTGCAGCCCTTCCGCCATGTGGCGGTCTTTGCCCATGGCGGCGTCATCGTGGCGGCAGGCCTCCACGCTGGCCTCTTCGGTGAGGACGATGCCTTCAGCCATCAGCCCGCCTATGGGGGAATGATCGAGATGGAGTGGTGATGATTTTCCAGGATATTATCTTTTCCTGTGAACCTTGATTAAATATGCAATATATGAGATGATAGCACAAACGATAAAATATAAAAACGAACTGAACAAGATTTCATAAAACTCAACGCCCCTAACTATTTTGTCAAAAATATAATTACGGTAATACACCACACCGGTACGCGCACTTACCTCATGATATGTGAAAAGCCCGACATAATTGGCCAGAAAAAACAAGACAATCAGTCCAAAAATGATAGCGCCGGCGAAGAATAATTTCCATATTACTGAAAGCCACACTTTCTGACGTGCCACTTTTTTCCTTTCTTCTGTGCTTCTTCTCATGTCGGGTTCTATCTGTAGAGGTCCGACATAAGCTTTATCACTTGCCACCACTATCCGGGGCCTTTCTACTGATGTCCCGACAACTTTTCTCTGATTCTCAGAGGAGACTCCGGCTTCTGCATGGTGTGAGCATTTCGCTGAAAGGGCTTTCTCCAGTCGTGCCATCACCTTGTCCCATTTAGAAAGATTCGTGAAGTCGAGGTAATCTAAGTTGATGAGGTCGAATTTGACTGCCGGATTATATTTGCTATGGTCCAAAAGAATAGGAATGATGTGCTTTTTCTCATAGACAGCCACCCCTATCTCCTTTGCCGTCCACTCAGAGTTATTGGAATGATGAGAAGAGAAAAAGAGAACCACCTCACAGTCCTCGATGGCACAGGCAATCTCTCTCTTGAAATCCTCCCCGCCCCCAATGCCATCGTGGTCCACCCAAATAGAGAACCCTTTACTCTCCAAACGTTGTACAATAGCATCGACAATGGCCGAGTCATGCCGTGAGTAGCTGACAAATATCTATTTTTCCATACAGAAAACTAAAAAACGTCAATCAAGGCTGAACGCCACTGCTTTACACATTTTTCACACATGGCAGGGACGCGGTGACACGTCCCTGCCATATATGATAGCCAATACTTTTTCCAAACCGCCGTTGGGGTTGTCCGGTACGCTGCGGCATTGCCGCAGCCTAACCTTCCAGCCTCCCGCAGTTTGCCTTCCAGCATCGCCGCAGCCTAGCCTTCCAGCATCGCCGCAGCCTAGCCTTATCCCTGCAGCAGGATCTGCACGATGCGCTCTGCCGAGCGCCCGTCCCAGCGGTCGGGCAGGTTGCTCGTTTTCCATCGTCCGGCCACCATGTCGGCCACGGTCTCTCCGAGCCGGCCCGGGTCTTCGCCCACAAGCACATTAGAGCCCACTCTCACTGTCTCGATATGCTCGGTATAGTCGTTGAGGGTGGCGCAGGGCACGCCGTTGAAGGTCGCCTCCTCAGCCACATTGCCCGAGTCGGTGATGATGCCGCGGGCATGGGCGGTGAGATAGCCAAACTCCAGGTATCCCATCGGGTCGGTGATATGGAAGTGGCTGAGCGGCAGATTGATGGTGGCGAGCAGAGACTCCACGGCCTCGCGCGCTCTGCCTCGCAGGGGAGCGATGACGGGTGTGCTGCCGGCCGCCTCGAGCAGGGCCTTGAGCATCTGCCGCAGGTTGTCGCGGTTGTCGATGAGTGCTTTCCGGTTGAGGGTGAACACTAAGTATTCCTTGTCGGCCAAACCCTTCTGTGCCAGCACCTCCGGCTGGCGCAAACGGTTGTAGTTGGCACGCAGTGTGTCCATGAGGATATTGCCCACGAGATAGACCTGCGACAGTTGGGCGCCCTCACGGCTGACGGTCTGGCTGGCTCCCTCGCCGGCGGTGAAGAGGAGATCGGAGAGGCCGTCGATGACGAGGCGGTTGATCTCCTTGGGCATACGGATGTCGAAGGAGCGTGTGCCTGCCACGAGATGGGCCAGACGGATGCCCTGTTTCTTGGTGACGATGGCCGCTGCCATGGTAGAGGCCAGGTCGTCGACCACGATGACCACGTCGGTGGGGTGGTTCTCCAGGTAGTGTTCAAACTCGCCCATCACCCGGCCCGTCAGTTCGTTGAGGCTCACGCAGTCCACTCCCAAGTAGACGTCAGGCCGCCGCATCTGCAAGTCGTCGAAGAGCGACTGCTCGAGGGTGCTGTCGCTTTCGGTGCCGGCATAGACGAGGGTGCTTGTCACATCGCGGCCTCCTTCGCGTGCCTTGTCGATGGCCCTGAGGATGGGAGCCACCTTCACAAAGTTGGGACGGGCTCCCGCTACGATACAGATATTCATGCCGGTTAACCTTGTGTGTGGAAGAGGTCCTTGATGCCGCCGAGGCTGCCCAGCAGGTTGGTGGCCTCATAGGGCAGGTAGACGGTCTTGGCCTGCTGTCCCGAAGCCAGTTCTTCCATCATCTGGATATATTTCTGTGCCAAGAGGTAGTTGGCGGGATTGGTGCAGTCGCCTACGGCCTCGGTGATCTTCTGGATGGCGATGGCCTCGGCCTCGGCCTTGCGGATGCGGGCTTGGGCCACACCCTCAGCCTCGAGGATGGCCTGCTGCTTGAGCGCCTCGGCGCGGTTGATGGTAGCGGCCTTGTCGCCTTCCGACTGGAGGATCTGCGACTGTTTCTGACCTTCGCTGGTGAGGATGACGGCGCGCTTGTTGCGCTCTGCCTGCATCTGCTTCTCCATGGCCTGCAGCACACTCTGCGGCGGGGTGATATCCTGCAGTTCCACACGGTTCACCTTGATGCCCCATTTGTTGGTGGCGTCGTCGAGCACGGCACGCAGTTTGGTGTTCACCGTGTCGCGCGAGGTGAGCGTCTGGTCGAGCTCCATCTCGCCGATGATGTTTCTCAGCGTGGTCTGCGTGAGTTTCTCGATGGCGTTGGGCAGGTTGCTGATTTCATAGACAGCCTTGAAGGGGTCGACAATCTGGAAATAGAGCAGGGCGTTGATCTGCATCTGGATATTATCCTTGGTGATCACGTTCTGCTTGTCGAAGTCGTAGACCTGCTCCCTGAGGTCGATGTCGCTCGAGTACATATAGCGTCCGCGACTCATGGTGACAATGGCTTTGGCACTGTCGATGAAGGGGATGATGATATTGATGCCGGGCTGCAGGGTGGCATGGTACTTACCGAGCCGCTCAATGATTTTTGTTTCCGACTGGGGGATGATGACCAACGTTTTTTTGGCCAGATAGATCACCAGGATGATGATGACTATCAATACGATTACACTTGTTGACATAATGGATATGGGGTAAAGGTTATACTTTCTCTACGGTGATGATAATGCTGTCGCGGCCCACCACTCTCACCTTCGTCTTCAGGGGGATGGCAGAGCCGTCGGCAGAGACGGCCTTCCAATCGTCGCCGTCGATGGCCACACGCCCGAAACCGCCAGCCTCGATGGCCTGAGAGACAAATCCCTCGCGGCCGATGATGGCATCGGCGTTACTCACACGGTTCTCGTCGTTGCGGTGCAGGTAGCGCAGGGCCACCGGACGTATGAAATAGATGCTCAGCAGTGAGCAGAGCGCCATCGAGATGAGTTGGGGCACGATGCCCATGCCCAAGGCGGCAGTGAGCGAGGCGCCGAGGCCTCCGATGGCGAAACAGAGCAAGAAGAGGTCGCCGGAACCGAGTTCCACAATAAGGCACAACACGGACACGAGGATCCATATCAGCCACACATGTTGGGTGAAAAACTCTATCATGACTGTAGCGGCTTATTTCACGCGGAAAGTGGGCATCGACTTCTTGGACTTCGACGAAGTGGTGGTCGTCGTACTGCCACCCTTATAGTATTTCATGGCCTCGGGCAGGATCTTGTTGATGTAGGCGATGCGCTGGGCGTCGGAGGGGTGGGTGCTGAGCCAGGTGGCACGGTTGTTGGTGCTGTTGGCGGCCATCCGCTGCCAGAAGGTGACGGCCTCGTTGGGGTCATAGCCTGCCATGGCAGAGAAGATGAGTCCGATGTGGTCGGCCTCCGTCTCATTGTCGCGGGAGTATTTCAGCGTAGCCACTTGTGAGCCAAGGCCATAGAGCTGTGCCACGGTATTGGCGGTGTTGACGCCCACGCCGGAGGCGAGGATGCTGCTGGCGGCCTGGCCGATGGCGTTGATGTTGCTCTGTTTCTGCATCTGCTCCGACGAGTGGTAGGCCACGGCATGGGCTATCTCATGGCCCAGCACCACGGCAAGGGCGGCCTCCGTCTGCGTCACGGGCAGCAGGCCCTCATACACCACGATTTTTCCTCCGGGCATGCAGAAGGCGTTCACCTGATTGTCTGCCACCAGGTTGAACTCCCAGTTATAGTTATTCACTTCATCGGCATAGCCGTTGTTTCTGAGATAGGTCTCCACGGCGCTGGCAAGTTTCTGCCCCACGCGCTTCACCATGGCGGTATTGGCGGCGTTGGTCGACAACTTGGCGGAACCCACATAGTTCTTGTATTGTGTGAGACTTTGCGTCAGGATTTCAGAGTTGTTGCTATACACTTTCTGTCTGCGGCCGGTCACAGGCACCACGCGCGAGGTGCCACAGGCCGAGAAAACGATGGCTGCCACAAGCAGCAGCAGGATTCGGGTTGTTTTCATAATACTGTGATATGAATAAATGATGTTAGTTAGTGATATCAGTCGTAGAAGAAGCAGAGGCTATCTTGTCGATTTGCTCATTCACCTTGGTACTGAACGACATCGGCCCCCAGATATATTTGAACACGTCTTTCTCCTCGCCTGTGGAGACAATCACGTCGCCGTAGTTGAAAATACGGCCAAGGATGGTCTGCTGCACATTGATACTCTCGCATTTGCGGAGCATCAGTTCCTTGGAGTTGCGCATGATAATGCCGGTCTTGAGGATGATGCGCTTATTCGTGAGCACAAATTTCTTGCCGTTGTTGATGACCACATACCACAGGAGCGCCAGCACGAGGAAGATGCCGCTGAAGATGAGGCGATATTTCAATGTATCGCTGCCGATAGGTATGAAGGGCAGTGCGATGGCGAGCAATGTGAGAAGGATGGGCAACCAATAGAGCATGTAGTGGAACTTGGCCTCGCAGATGACCACCTCGCCTTCCATCATGTTGTTTTTTGACAGACTCATAATAATTGTCGATTTAGAGTGATTTTGGTTCTGATTAAGGTGTTTTGACGAGCAAAGTTAATAAATAATTTTGATTCCGCATCGCAATAGACGAAAAAAGATGCACGAAAAGCGACTGCCGACGCGCAAAGACGCCACTTCTCACTATTTTTAGGTATCTTCAAATTACCTTTTTTTCGGTATTGCGGAAAAGTGGCAGAATGACTACCTTTGCAACGTCGATGGAAAGCATCACGCACCTCCGTCAGACAGAGCGAGTTTTTGAATTTGTGTACCAAAGCCGGCCTGTTCCGTGACAATGCGAGAAGACAGGCCCATGCCGTGACAAGGCAAGTTTTTTCCCCATGCCGTGACAAGGCAAAACAATACTCCATGCCTGTACGACGATTGACACGGACGGCCGGTTTGAAAAAAAATCATAATGTTTGTGTATAGTGTTGGATGTCAGCAGGGATAAGACCAAAGGCAGCGCTTGGCTGTAGCGTCACACCGCCCGTAGTGATACGCGCACATCCTCTGACATCAAAAGCCGCCGTTCCCATTGTTCAGTATGTTGCTGTAACAGCAACAAAAACCCCAAAAAAGATAAAGCACCTCGGAAATGAAAGCAAAAACTTCGTATTTTGCTTTGCATTCCGCTCGGTTGATATAAATTCCTTTCGCTCGAAAAAACAAATAAATTGGTTTTTTCCTCGCTTAATCGGAATTTTGCACTATCTTTGCCTCCGGCGAAGATAGGCGGCACCTCGGGAATGAAAGCAAAAACTTCGTATTTCGCTTTGCATTCCGCTCGGTTTGCACTATCTTTGTGGCTGCGGAGAGCATTACCCGCAGAGAAACAGACATTACTAAAACATCATGAACACCCACCGATTACTCATCACCGCCACCCTGATGGCAATGACGGCAGCCACCCCGGCACTGGCCCAGGAGGAAGGCGACAGCATCATGCGAGAGATTTTCATCTACTCACCCGACTTCAGACAAGGGCTCCACGCCGCCTATCTCGACTTCGACAGCCAATGGATAGAGATAGGGCAGCTCTGCGCCTCCGACTACGGTCCGTGGGGCCAGGAGAAGCGGATGTATGCGCCCAATGTGGTGAGGGTCTCCGACGGCACATGGCGCGCCGTGTGGCAACTCAACGACCACTCGCCGTGCTTCGCTGCCGCCTACAGCCCCGACCTCATCACATGGCGCCCGCAGGACTATCCCCGCATGAGCACCCCCACCTGCCTGCGGCCCATCATCTTCGAGGGAGAGGACAACACCTTTGACATCTTTTTCCAGTCGGGCGAAGAGAAGCGCTATGTGCAGGCTTCCTACGACCTGCGTTCCTTCACCGCCGATGCCTCAAGCAGCATCAGCGAGGTGGCATGGGGAGGCGACAAGGCTGTCGTGGGCGACCGTGAGTACAACGGGCAGATCTTCGACATCACCCAGGGCGAGCTCATCCACCTGCTCACCCATCATGAGATGATGCGGCGCGACGGCGAGATGAGTGCCGAGCGGATGGAGGGCGACGCCACACGCTTCGCCTCGCTGACCGCTGCCACCGCCACGCTCACCGTGACTCCGGGAGAGAAGAAAGCCATCAGCGACAAACTCATCGGCATCTTCTTCGAGGATATCAGCTATGCCGCCGACGGCGGACTCTATGCTGAACTGCTGCAGAACCGCGACTTCGAATACAGCGAAAAAGACCGCCGCGAATGGACGGCCACCACCGCCTGGCTGTCGGACGGCCAGATAGAGATCGGCACCGAAGAGCCGCTCAGCGACGTCAACCCACACTATGCCGTCCTCGAGGCGACACCACTCACCAATGAGGGGTGGGACGGCATCGCCGACCCCGACCCGGGCCAGCTCTACGACTTCTCCATGTTTGTGCGACACATCGACTGTAAAAAGAAGCAGTGGAAGGTGCAGCTTGTGACCACCGCCGGTGAAGTGGTGGCAGAGACAAAACTCACCACTCAGGGCAACGGATGGCAGCGCTACACCGCCGTGCTCAACAGTCAGCAACCCAAACTGCGCGCCAAGGCCACAGCCACCGAGTGCCGGCTGCGCCTCGTCCCGCTGAAGAAAGGCAAGGTGGCCGTCGATATGGTCAGCCTCTTCCCGCAGGCCACCTTCAAGGGCCGCAAGAACGGACTGCGCAACGACCTGGCACAGGCCATCGCCGACCTCCATCCCAAGTTTGTGCGGTTCCCGGGAGGATGCATGAGCCACGGACAGGGTCTCGACAACATCTATCACTGGCAACACACCGTAGGACCGCTGGAGCAGCGGAAACCCGATTTCAACATCTGGCACTACCACCAGACACGGGGACTGGGCTTCTATGAGTATTTCCAGTTTTGTGAGGACATCGGGGCAGAGCCGCTCCCCGTGCTAGCCGCCGGAGTGCCCTGCCAGAACTCTGCCGCCGACAGCACCGGGTATGCGGGACAGCAGGGAGGCATCCCCATGGACGACATGCCTGCCTATTGCCAGGAAATCCTCGACATGATAGAATGGGCCAACGGCGACCCCGCCACCAGCCAGTGGGCCAAGATGCGCGCCGACGCGGGCCATCCTGCACCGTTCAACCTGAAATATGTGGGTATCGGCAACGAGGATATCATCTCCACGGTCTTCGAGGAGCGCTGCGAGATGATCTGCCGCGCCATTAAAAACAAATATCCCGACATCATCGTCTGCGGCACCGTGGGACCCTTCCACAACCCGTCGGCCGACTATGTCGAAGGATGGGACTTTGCCAACCGGCACAAGGACATCATCGACATGGTGGACGAGCACTACTATGAGAGTACAGGTTGGTTTTTCAACCACCAAGACTACTACGACCACTACGACCGCTCGGCACCGAAGGTGTATCTCGGCGAATATGCCGCCAGCACAAAGATCAAGCGCAGCAATGTGGAGACAGCACTGGCAGAGGCCATCCACCTCTGCAACGTGGAGCGCAACGGCGACGTGGTGGCCATGACATCGTATGCGCCGCTCCTGGCCAAGGAGAAGCACCACAACTGGGACCCCGACCTCATCTATTTCACCAACACCGAGGTGCGCACCACACCCAGTTATCAGACGCAACGCCTCTTCTCGGTCTATGGCGGCGACCGCTACGTCGCTTCGGCCATGAACGCCGACGAGGCCATCGCCCACCGTGTGGTGGCCAGCGTCGTCGAGGACAGCAAGACGGGCAAGCGCTATCTCAAGGTGGTCAACGCGCTGCCGGCACCCCTCACCCTGCAACTCAAGGGCATCTCCGTCCCGCAAGACGCTTCCTATGAGGGATTCAGCGGCACCCCCGGCCAGCAGCAGGTGACCATGGAGAAAGGCACCGGCGGCGGTTCGGCTCTCACTCTGCCACCCTACACGCTGCGCGTCTACGAGTTATGATATGCCGGCGACGTTGCCGGCCGCTATCATGGCCCAGAATCTTCGAAATCCGGCACATTTCACATTTTGTAACACTCACATACCCTTTAGAGCGGAAAATTTGCAGTAATTTTGCGGCGGAATTATAATAACGTAGACAAAAGATGACAAAAAGAAACATACTCACTCCCCTCATGGCACTCGTTTTTGTCATGACAGCGATGAATATGGCCGCTCAGACAGCTGCCGATATAGCAAAGATGCGCAAGGACGCCTCCGCAGGCAACGTGAAGGCCCAGGTGGCACTCGCCAACTGTCTGCTCGCGGGCAAAGGTGTGAAGACCGACTTCGCCGAGGCCGCGCAATGGTATGCCAAGGCTGCCGCCAAGGGAAATATCGAAGCACAGTTCAACCTCGCCTTCTGTTATGAGAAGGGCTACGGCGTTCCCAAGAACATGAACGAGGCCGTGAAATGGTATGGCAAAGCGGCAGAGAAAGGCAATGCGCAAGCCATGAACAGTCTGGGACACTGCTACGACGAAGGCGGTGATAACTTCGACAAGAACTATGCCAAGGCTGCCGAGTGGTATCGCAAGGCCGCTGACAAAGGCCATGCCGGAGCACAGTTCAACCTGGGTTTGTGCTACGCCCAGATGAAAGGTGTCGACCTCGACGAGAAAGAGGCGGTGAAATGGTGGGAGAAAGCCGCCGCCCAAGGCAATCCCAATGCCATCAACAGTCTGGCCTATGCCTACCTGCGCGGAGAGGGAGCCGACAAGAATCCGGAGAAAGCCTATGCCTACTTCAGCCAGTTGGCCACGAAAGGCGACCCCCGCTCACTCTATGAGGTAGGCAAACTCTATGCTTCAGGCGAAGGCGTAGACCAGGACAGCCAGAGAGCACTCAGCGTCTTCACCCAGTCAGCGGAGAAAGGCTTCGCGCCTGCCCAACTGGCCCTCGGCCGCTACTACGACAAGGGCATCATGGTGGATCAGGACTATGAGATAGCCGCCAAATGGTATCTGAAAGCCGCCGAGCAAGGCAACGCCGACGCTCAGTACAACATCGGCAACCTGTATTTCAACGGCATGGGCATAGAGAAAGACTACGAGAAAGCAGCCGCATGGATGGAGAAAGCGGCCCTGGCCGGCAATGCCGCCGCCATGACGGGCCTGGGCATCTGCTACTACTATGGCTATGGCGTGAAGCGCAACAAGGACACGGGCCGTGAGTGGGTGAACAAGGCCGCCATCATGGGTGACGACTACGCCAAGGAGACACTCAAAAAAATGAAATAAGTGCTTTCTAAAAAATCTAGAAAAATCTAGAAAATCTAGGAAAACTAGGAATACTAGGAAAACTAGAAACCCCAGAAAACCCTAGAAAAAAAATCTTATCTCCACCTGCCTCCCGGCACTGCGGGGACACCCCGCATATAGGTGTCGTAGAAAGAGTCGCGCCACGGCAGCGACTGATGTTCCACCGACACCTCCACACTGAAAGAAGGATTGAAATTATAGCGCACGGCAGCGCCGATTCTGTCGCCCAATGTGCCCATGTCATAAAATGGCATGGGCATCCGTTTTTCTCCCGCCAGCGATTTCTGGCCATAGAGGAAAGCCTCCCAGTGGTCGTCGAACCGATAGCCCATGACGGCTGTCACACCGGCATCGCGCACCACATCTCCTCCCCAGTACAACTGATTCATATAGCCGCCCACGGCCAATGAAAGCCGCGGGGTGACCGGCAGGGCATACATGGCCGAGATGTTCTGGCCAAAGCCTGCCCCATGGCGCGCATGCTTGCCCAACTGCGCCACGACCGCCGCGCCAAGGCTCACGTTGAGTCCTTCGTGCAGGTCCCACGTGTTCCATCCGCCCCATCCGTAATGATAGAAAGGATATCTGGCCATAGGCATCACATGCCCGTCGGCGGTCAATGTCGGCAGGTGGAGTGTGTCGCCCGCCCAGCCCTGCAGTGCGGATGTCTGGGAAAAAGGCTCTGGGGCATACACTGTCGCCGGTGATGCCGAATAGGTGTCAAGGCGGAGACTGTCTGCGCTCCTGTCCTCTATCTCATCAACGGTGCTCACCAGTACCTCCTGCGCCGGAGAGAGTATGGCCGGGCAGACCGCAATTATCAATAGTGCCAATCGTCTCATAGCTGCAAATATAGCCTATCACGGCGGAAAGGCCAAGCTTTTCCGCTGTCTTTTATGCTTTTTTAGAGTTTATCAAGAGTAAGAAATACTTACTTCAAGAGCGACACCACACCTATCACTCCCAGACCTGTCAGACTGGCGGCGCCGCCATACATGAGGATGAGGCTCTGCAGGTTGCGCTGCTTGTGGGTGTGCAGGCCAAACTGGAACACCGTCTGCGAGCGGTAGGTTTCGCCGGGACGCAGCACGGTGGAGGGGAACTCCGGATGATTGGGGGCGTCGGCATAGTGCATCGTCTCCAGACAGACGGCCGACTGGCGCTGATAGGCCACTCCCTGCTTGCCCACCAACTGGCCGTTGAGGCCGTTGGCCGTATAGACATGCAGTGCCGGCTCAGTGGTATAGACGGTGAGTTCACGGCCGCTGCTCTCGTCGTAGAGCACCGCCGCCGGGCGTTTCATGCTGCCGGGATGGCGCAGGGCGAAAGCATGGTCGTAGCCCTTGGTGATGCTCATCTGCTCGTCATAGATTTCGACGTCGGTGCCGAGGGTCTTCGTCGTGGTGAAGTCGAAGGGGGTGTTGCGCACCCTCAAGAATCGCCCGTCCACATTCTTGTCCTTGTCGTAGGTGGCTATCAGTTTGCTGTCGATGTAGCACTGGTGGTCGAGTACCGTCCGCGAGGCGTCGCCAGTGAGGTTGAAGAAACTGTGGTTGGTGAGGTTCACCACCGTGGGTTGGTCGGTGGTCGCCTCATAGTCGATGGTCAGCGCATGGCCAGCCGTCAGCCGGTAGGTGACATAGGTGGTCAGCGTGCCCGGGAAGCCGTTCTCGCCGTCGGGGGAGACGTACTTGAGTCGCAACACGCTGTCAGAGGCCGACACTACGTCCCACACCTTGTCGGCAAAACCGGGATAGCCGCCATGTGAGATATTGCCGCTGCCCGTCGCCTGAAGGGTATGCGTCTTGCCGTCGAGGGTGAACCGTGCACCCTTGATGCGTCCGGCATAGCGGCCCACCACGCTGCCGAAATTGTTCTTCTGCTGATGGTAGTCGGTGATATTGTCGAATCCCAGCACCACATCGCCGGCCACACCCTCCTTGTCGGGCACCATCAGCGAGACGAGGCGTGCCCCGTAATTGGTGATGCAAGCCTCCATCCCACCGTTGGTGAGCACATAGAGACCGGTGGCCTTGCCCTCCACCGTCGAGCGGAAGCGCGAGGGCTGAAGTCCCGAGGCAGTGAACTTTGGTTGCAGCGACCGGATAAGGATGTTCATGTTGTGGATGTAGGTGCGGGTGGAGATGCCCGTCACCTGACTGTTCTCATAGGGCGACGTGTCGTATTCGTCGCCCACCATCGTCTGGGCGTAGCGGGTGTCGTCGCTCGCCGGCATGGATGCCGGCAGCGCCTTATAGGGGTGCGACACCTGGCGGAGCGGAGAGAACCAGCGGCCCTGAGGGTCGAGCGAGCTCACCACTTCGTCTACCGGGAGCGGTTCCTGACCGGGCCGCATGCCCCACCCTGCCGTGTAGTAATATTCGGGGGCATGCCCTTTGCCGCACCAGTTGAGCGGTGAGTTGCGCACCAGGTCTTTCTGGATGAGTGAGCGTGTCTGCCGGAGCGCCTCCTCTATCTTGCCGATGCTCACCGTGTGGAACGAACTGTAGTGGGCGATAGTGGCAGAGGTGACGCTGTCGGTGTAGTAGGCGCCGTTGGCCACGTTCGAGCCCATGCGGTGCACATACATCGGCTGCTTGTCGTCGGGATTGATGAAGCGGGGGACGAGGATCTCGTCATCCTGCAGCGGCGTGCGCCGCACGAGCAGCGCCAGCGAGCGCGGCAGTTCGCAGCGCTTGAGGAAGTCGATGGCGGCGGGGATGCCGTCGAGGAAGTGCTTGTCGCCGGTGAGGCGGTAGAACTCCATCATCGCGTAGATCATATTCACCGTGGTGCCTGTGTTCACCGACCGCGGCTCATAGGAGCGGGCATGTGCCGGACAGAGGTCGTCGGGGGTATACTGGTCGGCCCATCCTGCCAGCGGTGCCGGCTGCTGCAGTGCGCAGAGCAGATGCATGGCACGGAGGATAGGCTCCTTGAGCTCGCTCATGTCGAGCGTGGCATAGCACTGCAAAAGGAAGTCGATGTTCTCGGTCATCACATCGTCATTGAGGGTGATAAACGACGAGTAGTCGGCTTTTCCGCGGAAGGGATGGTCGTTCATGAGCGGATAGCGCTGCGGCCATCCGCCACTGGGATACTGGCTCTCCACAAAGAAGCCGACGGCCCGCTTGAGGGGGTCGCGGAAAGCCTCGTCGCGCTTCTCCAGATAGAAGCGGAGCAAGAACTCGGCGCAGTGCTTCGTGGCCTTGTCGTCGAAGGTGGCATTGCCATAGTAGTGCTGGAACTCTTCGAGCCGCCATGCCTGACGGCCGATGGTGGCATACCATGCACGCAGCGAGTCCTCGGGTTCGAAGTCGATGAGATAGTTCCATCCGCCGCACGGCAGTTGCCCCCGCACGATGCACGACGCCACGCGGCGCGCGCTCTCATAGTAATATTCGTCGCCTGTGGCATGATAGGCGTCGAGCAGCACCTGCCCCATGTCGGGTGTGCCGGGACTCTGCAGCCACACCATGGTGGGCCGGGCCTCCAGTTCACCCCACCGCCGTGAGAGGTCGGGCAGATAGTTCCACACGAAACCTCCGTCATACGACACCTTGTCCATCATATATTGGGTGGCGCGACGCATGGCTTGCCTCGCCTCATTGTCGCCACCATACATGGCAGACGACAGGAGCAGCAGCGCAATCAGCAGAAAAGACTTTCTCATAACTCTCTGTATTTGAAGTTGGTGAATGTGGCGGCACCCTCGCCCTCGCAGAAGACACCGGGGAGCACACTCTGAAACTCATAGAGTGTGTTGTGGTTGAAGCCGGAGATTTCCTGACCCCACGTCTCGCGGTGCCATTCCACACCGTCACGGCTCCAGTAGGCCGTCACCACGTGGGCATCGTTGCGGAGGCGGAGCCACAGACGGGTGCCGCCCGAGGGACCCACGCCGTTGGCCTGGTCGCGGCGGTAGCGGTAGCGGCGCTCGCCGTCGAAGGCGGTGCCTACGTTGTATTTGTCATTATAGTAGAGGCAGAGGCCTGCCCTCACCCGGCCGGTGAGCCGCACCTCGGCCTCTATCTCATAGCGGTGGGCGCCGGCGATGAACATCAGCGGTGCCGACGTGCCGAGGCTGCTGCCGCGCCCCTGGAGGGTCAGCGCGCCGTCGCTCACCGTCACACGCTCGGGATTGAACGACTTGTAGAAGCGCCAGTCGAGTCCCAGCCGGAACTCGCCGAGCCGTGACAGACGGCCCTCGCCCTGCTGCTGCACGGGCGACGGCATCACGCCGCTGGCATCACCGCCGTCGGCTGCTATCCATCCGTCGGAAGTGAAGTGCACAGGCTCCATGAGCGTCTGCCGGCCCAGGTTGTAGAACCCGTTCTCATAGGCGTGATAGATGCAGTACCACTGTCCGTCGGGGGTATCCACCAGCGAGCCGTGGCCTTTGGACCACCAGCGCTCATCGCGGGAGTAGGTGTGGATGAGCGGGTTGGTGGGCATATTCTCCCAAGGTCCGTCGATCGACGTCGAACGCGCCACCACCACCATGTGGCTCGTGGGCGGACCGGCAGTGCCGCCCTCGGCGCTCAGATAGTAGTAGTACTTGCCGATGCGGTAGATCTTGGGACCTTCGAGGCAAAAGCCCTCGGTGAGCCATTCACCGGGATAAGACCATCCGTCGTAGAAATGCACCTTCGAGTCAGGCACCACCGACAGGCAGTCGTCGGAGAGCGTCCAGCGGTTGCCGCCGCTCATCACGAGATAGCACTTGCCGTCGTCGCCCTCCACGAAGCAGGGGTCGATGTCGCCGATACCCAAGTCGACGGGGTCGCTCCACGGGCCGGCGGGCGTGTCGGCCGTCACCACGCAGTTGGTGCGGCGCTCGCCGTGCACGGTGAAATAGATGTAATAGCGGCCGGCATGCTTCTTGATGTCCGGAGCCCATATCGACCCCAGGTAGGTCTTCAGCGCATAGCTGACGGGCACCCAGTTGACAAGGTCGCGGGAGTGATAGACCACCAGTCCGGGCTGATAGTCGAAGGCGGAATTGGTGAGGTAGTAGTCCTCACCGTCGCGCAGCACCGTCGGGTCGGGGAAGTCGCCTCCGAGGATGGGGTTGACAAACGTCGTCTGCGCGACCGCGCCGAGCGCGAGGAGCAGCATGCAGGCCAATAGATGTCTTTTCATAGGCGGATGGGGGCGGAAAGGACTTATTCCGGCAGGAAGTCCTGCCGCATCGGACTGAAGGTGTCGATGAGCACACCGGCCTCGAGGCACACACAGCCATGAGGCACGTCGGGGGCCACATAGTAGCCGTCGCCGGCCTCCAGGATGCGTTTCTCGCCGCCGATGGTGAGTTCGAAACGGCCGCTGACCACATAGGTGCCCTGGGTGTGATAATGGGTGTGGGGGGTGCCCACGGCGCCTGTCTCAAACTTCACCTTCACCATCATCAGCTGTCCGTCGTAGGCCATGATCTGTCTCTGTATGCCGGGAGCGGGATTCTCCCATGCTATCTCCCGCTCCATCTGGAAAACGTCACTTCTTGTCTTCATTGTCTGTAGGTTAATAGATTGTATCTCTTGGATAGCAAACACTTTGTTCGCTTTTCATCTGCGAAGATACATATTTTTTTTGTATCAGCAACCTCCGCGGCCTCAAAATCATCTTTTCAGTAGCCCACACGGGGTCTTATCCACCCATTTTTCTTAAAAAATCCTTATGTTTGCACTACATCCGCAAAATAATTGTATTTTTGCATTTACAAAAGTGAGGTGGGCCAACCACCTGTACAGCTCCACAAAGGAGCCTCTCTTCCCTTTTATATATAAATAAGGTATTAGGAGTAACAGGAAACAAGATTGTCGCACAAAACAAAGAAAGGAGTATTGGAAATGAGAAGAACCATCATTTTGATAGTGGCCGCTATGATGATGAGCATCACAACCAGCGCACAGATGACAAAGAAGGACACAGGCAACGGTCCGTTGGGAGAGCGTGTGTCTAATTTCTGGAAGAAGACAAAGAAGTCGCTCGACGAGTTTGCCACCAAGGTGGAGAACGACATACAGTCGGAGAACAGCGGTCTGCGCCGCGTGGGGGGAAAGTATTACATGAACATCTACGACACCAACCTCTACAAAGGCGACGACTGTGAGGAGATGTGCTCGCTCTGCCGGAGGGAGTTTGAGAAGAAATATCCGCATGTGGCCATCCGCTCGTGCGTCATCCCACAGACCGAATGGCTCACGGAGACCGTGGAGACCAACGGCACCGTCACCGGCTATGCGCAGACTCTCTACTGCTATATCATCGGCAAGGACGGCAACGAGGGATTCATCAATGCCAAGTTCGTCTTCGAGCGGCAGAAGAAGGTGGGCGAGCCCTATATGAACACACGGGTGAAATGGCCCCTGTGGGTTCGCACCGACGTGCTCACCAACAGCATCATGGAACAGTTGATGATGAAAAAATAGACACCACCCTACATACATCACAGCACATGGGATTCCTCAAGTCATTGTTCGGGGGAAAAGATGAGACCCCCGAGGAAAAAAAAGCCAGAGAGGCGGAGAGAAATTTCGACATGCTCAAGACCGACGGCGTGCGCGCCCTGCGCACAGGGCGCCACGACATCGCCGTGAAATGCCTGACCAAAGCCCTCGAGATACAGGATGAGCTGGAGACGCACGACTATCTCTCGCAAGCCTACATGCAGGCGGAAAACTTCAGCGCAGCCCTCGAGCAACTCGCCATCCTCGCCGAGGCTCAGCCCGACAACATACGCATCCTCGCCACTATGGCAAAAGTGGCTTACATGACGGAAGACTACACCAAGATGCGAGCCTTCTGCGAGAAAGCCATGCTCATCGACAAGGACGACCCAGAGGTGATGTTCCTCTATGCCAGGGCCGCTGCCGGCCACAACGACATGGTCAACGCCATCGCCATGTATACCAAGACCATCATGCTCGACGGCGACTTCGCTGCCGCCTACCTGGAGCGGGGACAGCTGCTGCTGCGCATGGGAGACATCGACGGGGCCGACGACGACGCCAATTATCTCCTCGAGGTGGCACCGGGCGCCGAGGACGTGACACTCCTCAAGGCCAACGTGCTCATGCGCCGCAACCAATATGCCGACGCCATCAAGTTCTTCGACCAGACCATCGAGGCACACCCCTACAGCACCGAGGCCTACAAAGGGCGAGGTGCCGCACGGCTGGCCTTAGGCGACAAGGAAGGTGCGGAGAGCGACATGCGGCAAGTGCTCGACATCGACCCGCATGCCCTCGACGGCGTGAGCGGCGATTTCACCCTGTCGTGAGCCGCAGATACCAATTTTCTCACTTTTTTGAAAAAATAATGTCAAAATGTTTTCGCGTTTGCCGAAAAAGTTATAATTTTGCACCCGACAAACAAAAAGAGTGACATCATGAGGAATCTCAACGCATACTTTTACGCTTATTATTACTTTGCAAGAAATTGTGAAGCGGGAGGTCGCGTTTAAGATCCAACTCAAAAGATAAGGCCAAGGCCTGCAGAGAGTTCCCGCTTCACTTCATGAGGCGGGTTTTTTCTTTCATACAAGAGAAACAAGAAAAATGAGAAGAATCGCCATCCAAGGACGCATAGGGTCCTTCCACGACATCGCGGCACACCTCTACTTCGAAGGAGAGCAGGTGCAGATCATCTGCTGCGCCACCTTCGAGGAGGTCTACCGACACATCCACGACGACCCCACCATCATCGGCATGACTGCCATCGAGAACACCATCGCGGGGAGTCTGCTGCACAACTACGAACTGCTGCGCGACTCGGGCGCCACCGTCGTGGGTGAGCACAAACTGCACATCAAGCACTGCATCTGCTGCTTGCCCGAAGACGACTGGGACACCATCGACGAGATACACTCACACCCCGTGGCACTCATGCAGTGCAGGCAATTCCTCGCCGAGCACCCCACTCTCAAGGCCGTGGAGACGGAGGACACCGCCGGAGCCGCCGAGGAAATCGCCAACAAGCACCTCAAGGGGAAGGCCGCCATCTGCCACGCCACCGCTGCTGAGCTCAACGGCATGAAGGTGCTGCAAGACTCCATCGAGGACAACAAGCACAACTTCACACGCTTCCTCGTGGTATGCGACCCGCGCAAGGCCGACTTCCTCCGCGCCCTGGAAAAGACCGACAAATCGAGCCTCGTCTTCGCACTCCCCCACGAGGAGGGGTCGCTGTCGAAAATCCTCACCATCCTCTCTTTCTACAACATCAACCTCACCAAGATACAGTCGCTGCCCATCATCGGGCACGAATGGGAATACCTCTTCTACGTCGATGTCACCTACAACAACCTCACACGCTACCGCCAGAGCATCGACGCCATCACACCGCTAACAAGAGAACTGAAAATATTAGGAGAATATCAGAATGGAAGACAGACGAACTGACATACAGCCGGCCGACCGGCTCAGCCTTGTGCAGGAATACTACTTCAGCCGCAAACTCAAGGAGGTGGCCAGACTCAACGCCGAAGGACGCGACATCATCAGCCTCGCCATCGGAAGCCCCGACATGCCGCCATCGCCACAGACAGTGGACAAACTCTGCGAGGTGGCAAGGAAAGCCGACACTCACGGCTATCAGCCCACCATGGGCACACCCGAGCTGCGGAAAGCCATGGCAGGATTCTACAGCAGATGGTATGGCGTCACCCTCAACCCCGACAACGAGGTGCTTCCGCTCATCGGAAGCAAGGAGGGCATCCTGCACGTCACCCTCGCCTTCGTCAACCCCGGAGACGCCGTCCTCGTGCCCGACCCCGGTTATCCCACCTACACCTCGCTGAGCAAACTCCTCGGGGCACGCATCATCAACTACAACCTGCGCGAGGACAACGGATGGCAGCCCGACTTCGACGAACTGGAGCAGATGGACCTCAGCGACGTCAAACTCATGTGGACCAACTATCCTAATATGCCCACAGGAGGCAACGCACGCATGGAGACCTATGAGCGGCTCGTAGACTTCGCACGGAGGAAAGGCATCGTCGTCGTCAACGACAACCCCTACTCGCTCATCCTCAACGACCATCCCCTCTCACTGCTGCAGGTGGAGGGCGCCAAGGAATGCTGCATCGAGTTCAACTCGATGAGCAAGAGCCACAACATGCCGGGATGGCGCGTAGGCCTCTGCGCCACCAACGCCACCTTCATCTCCTGGATCCTCAAGGTGAAAAGCAATATCGACAGCGGCACGTTCAGAGGCATACAGCTCGCCGCCGCCGAAGCCTACGCCAACGACCAGGAATGGCACCGCATGGCCAACATCGATACCTATGCACGCCGCCGCCGGCTGGCCGAGCAGATCATGACCACCCTGCAATGCACCTTCGACCCCATGCAGGTGGGTATGTTCCTCTGGGGAAGGATCCCCGACAGCTACGACGATGTGGAGACGCTCACCGAGCGGGTGCTCCACGAGGCACGGGTCTTCATCACCCCGGGATTCATCTTCGGAGAGAACGGGCGCCGCTACATCCGCATCTCACTGTGCGCCAAAGAGGAGAAGATGCA
>CADBLU010000085.1 GCA_902795605.1 uncultured Prevotellaceae bacterium
ACATGTAAGCTTGCTTACAGATGTCCGAGTGCAGCCCATCTTATCCAAGGATTGCGATGTGTATACAAAAAGTCTCATACCGTATAGGATTCTTTATTTTTTATTGATAATGACTATAAATCGGCCACAAAGTTACACAACCTCTACGAAATCTTTTTGCGTAGACGGGAAAAAATGAAGAATTATTCATCATAACCATCATCAAAGCCATCTTCATAGTCATCATCATCCTCGTCATCGTCCATTCCTACCTGCATGCCAGGTTTACCTGCCTGTCTGTCTTCCTCTGCCATGGCCTCTCCGTCAAGATAGCCATCATCGTAAGTGTTGGGGGTTGCTTGCCCAGTAGAAACGTTTTTGACCTCTTTGTTTAGGGATAAGGTATCGCTCTTCGTACTGTCTGCTTGTTGGACTTCCATCGGCATTACGGCATATTCCTCCACCGTTGCGGGTTGGCTGTCAGCCTTTTTCGGTTCATGACCACAAGATACCAGAAAAAGGATGATACTGAAGAATGTAAGTTTTGTTCCCATAGGTTAAAGGTTGGTTCTGTTCATTCTGATTTTTGGATGTGGTATTTCTAGAGATAAATCACGAATACCGACCCATGGTCACTCTCGCCGTCGTAGTCCGAAGGAAGGGTGAGTTGGCTCGACAACATCTCTTGTTCCTCGTCGTCAAGATGTCGTTTCAGCTCCAGTTCTATACACTGGCGGTCAGGATTGTAATTCAGGTTCCATATACAGTCACCGAGGCAGGCATTTACTTCCGTCCTCACCTCATCCTGATACCGCCAAATAGTGTCGAAGTCAATCATTTTTGCTTATCAGCGTTTCCCTACAATATATTTCTTTCCTTTATAGATGTAGATGCCTCTTGTGGGATGGGCCACGGCTTGTCCGTTGAGGTTGTAATAGCGGTCGTCAGCCTGTCGGGTGGGAATCTCTGCGATGCCACTCGGGTCGGCGCCGAGGAATTCATATATCTGGCTGAGGACACGGCTGCTGCGAGTAGGGAAGTATTTCGTCAAGAGCCGTTGACGTTCGGCCATATAGTGCTCATCCACCGTGTAGAGTTTCCCTGCCGACTGCCACCGGTGGACATCACGGCGGTAGTCGCCCCACCGTGCCGCCTCCGCGTAGAGGGCCGAGGATATGGTGACGTAGAGACTGTCCCACAGTTCGGTGACCGATGCCGGCCCGAGCAGTCCGTCCTCCGACAGCAGTATGTATGCCCGCTGGAGGTATCGTTCGGCAAAGTCCCTGTTTTTCACCAGACTTTGAAAAATGCCTGTCGGAGAGTTTTTCCCGTCATTTTTACTCAGCACGTTCTCTTTCTCATTGATGAAAATCACCTCGCTGTCCCAGCAGATGAAGCGGAATCCCTCGGAGTCGGCACCGCGGCGGCGGATGGCAAGCCAGTTGTGGTGCGCCCAGTCGGTGTTGCCGGCATATTGGTTGATCAGCATATAGTCGATGAAGTTGTCGATGTCGAGCAAGGTGTCGAGCTGTTGGTAATACCTGTCGTCTTTGCTCTTCGACACGGTCTCCACCATCATGTCCCACGCGTTGAGGTCGCCTTCGCTTGCTTCCAGGTGGTTGCCTCCCGATTCCTCTATCTTGATGACGTCGATGTCGCTTTTCTTGCCTCCCAAGCGTGACTTCCCATATTGGTCGTCCACACGTTCGGCGATGTTGTAGATACCCCAGTACATGCCATTAAGAAACAGGTTGACGTAAAGTGCATTCACGCTGGTGTCGCCCATTTTCTTCTGCATCAGTCGTGCCCAAACGTCGCGTGTATACTGCGCTTTGGTGCGGTTGTCTTCCGCCCAGTGCTGCCAGGAGTTGCCAAAGTGGCAGCGCAGCACCAACTGGTCGAACTTGTCGGGCTCGTTTTCGCCGAAGACAGGGTAGTGGAGGGTGCTGGGACCATATTCCTCCTTGAAGACAAGGCGGAACGAGTGCTTGGGGTTCTTCTCTGCCAGGCGCCCGTGTCCTCCGTGGAGGCGCACTCCGCAGCCCACGTTGAGGTCGTGGCCTTGCGGTCCGCCAATGAGTTCCACATTGGCTGCCCGTGTCCACTTCTGCCCGGTGGGGTCGCCCACAGGAGGTCCGGTGAAAATGTATATGCCGCCACGGTCGGGGTCGTTCTCGTGACTGAAGAAGTTGTCCTTGTCGGATACGATGGAGAGGATGGGCAGCGACTCCATCCCTTCGATGATTTTACTTCGGATGGCGGGCACACCCGTCATCTCTTCATCCATCCCATAGTCGGCCTTGGCGGTGCCGTAAATCTGGGTATATGCTCCCCATTCCCTCGGGTAGCCTTCGGGCCAGTCGGGTTGGTTGAGCACCGAATTGACGAAGATGTAACTCGCTGTTGAGATGGGAGAGCTCACAGTGTCGCCTTTCACCTCCACAGCACGCAAGATGGTGGTCTTGCCTATTGCCAGAGGTCTTGTGTATTTCGTGCTGTTGGGTGATGGCTCGCTGCCGTCGGTGGTGTAGGTGATGACGGCGTCGGCATCATCACTCGTGATGGTCACCGTGATGCTTCTGTTTTTGTAGAGGCCATGCGGCTGCGAGAATTTCGGTTGTGCCAAAGCCGGTGACACACACACATTCATCCAGAAGATGAAAAACAACAGGATAGGTCGGCAGTTCATTGATCTTTAGATAATGAGTGCAAAATTACAAAGTTTCAGATAGAAAAGTAACAGATTCGCCATTTTTC
Source organism: uncultured Prevotellaceae bacterium (assembly GCA_902795605.1). Lineage (GTDB taxonomy): Bacteria > Bacteroidota > Bacteroidia > Bacteroidales > Bacteroidaceae > Prevotella. Next base: position 2,737 of record CADBLU010000085.1, read on the forward strand.
TTCATGGACACTTGGAGATTCCCTGACTTCATGCAAACAGGTCATCCATGGTTATCTCATTTTGTATCATGTTGTAGTAGATGTTATGTGCTACGCCGTTTGTCGTTGCCATGACAAGGTGAATGGTTCGCTTGTCTTTCGATAATTCATGGTATGTGTCCAACTTGTTTTGAAGTTCTCTCGCATAGTCTTTGTCTATTGTGAAGATGCTGGCATGATGCTTCATCTCGAAGATGTCTGTGAAGCCGTCTGCGCGTTGCATCACCAAGTCTATCTGTGCTCCTCTTCGCTCATTTGCTCGGCGGGCAAACCATGAGCACACGTTTGTCTGGACGCCAGAAATGCCAAGGGCGGTTTTTATCTGTGGGATGTGCTGAAGACAAACACGTTCAAAAGCATGCCCCTTCCATGTGCTGTGGGAGGCAGATGTGAATGTGTTCGACCAATAACGCTCATCGTTAAAGGCATTTTTCTTGATACAGTGGTAATAGAAAAGCGTGTAGTTGTCCATCAACTGGTAGATAGCGTTTGATTCTACAGTATCTGCAGAAGCAAAGCGACGGATAAACCCACATCCTTCCAATTCTTTAAGTATCGTGGAGAATGTCCCTCCGTCAGAGAGTCTGCTCGCTGCCAGAATTTCCTCCCTTGTCATTCCAGACTTCCTGCCATTACTCAGAGATTCAATGATTTTGAGATAATTATCCGGACGTTTGAACAGGATGGAATATAATGCTTCAAACTCATCACGTAGTTGTGCTGTTTCCGTAAAAAATAGTTGGTCAACATTCTGTGCTACACTCAACCCTTTTTTAAGGAAACTCCAGTAGTAGGGGATGCCCCCGAGAATCATGTAAAGTTCCAGCACGTCCTTCCTGCCAAAGGCAAGATTGGCATTCTTGGCAAAGAGTTCGCATTCCCGGAGAGTGAAAGGGACAAGTTTGATGCGTTCGGTCAGTCTTCCGCGAAGTCCGCCTTTGTCCTTCAGGAGTTTCTTGCTAATCCATGATGTGGCACTCCCGCAAACAATCAGCACGATATCTTTTTCTCTGCGCGCTGTAGCCCATCCGTTCCAGAAGTTTTCCAGCGCACCGATTAAGTTTCCTTTTGGCGTGTCCATCCACGGGAGCTCGTCAATGAAAAGAACCTTCTTGCCTGTTGGAGCATGATTGATGAGTTGTTTAAGCAGTTCAAAAGCATCCATCCAAGTTTTTGGGATGGCGCATTTCATCCCGGCTGCCACCAAAGAATTGCGGAAGGCGGTCAATTGTTGACGTAGCGTCCCTTTGGCTACACCTGTGTGTTGAAAACAAAACTGATAGTTGAAAGTCTCTCGGATAAGATAGGTCTTTCCAACACGCCGTCTGCCATAGACAGCACAAAATTGCGACTCTTCCTTTTCGAGGAGTCCTAACAGTTCTCTCTGTTCTTTTTCACGTCCTATAATCATAGAATAGAGTTCTTGAGGGTTTTCGCTGCAAATATAGCAAATAAAACCTTATAATCAGCGGAAAGTGATGCTTTTTTATAGGTTTCCGCTGAAAATAGAGCAAAAAAGTGCTTATAATCAGCGGAAAGTGGTGGTTTTTTATAAGTTTCCGCTGAAAATAGAGTATTTTTGTTTTTTGGTTAGTCGGATGGTCATTTCCTGGATGGCGTGTCTTGGTTTTGTAGGGCGCTGCACGTCGATGAATGGAATGAAAAAGTCGGAAGATTGTCGTTGAAACAGCGATGGCAGTGGTATAGAAGCGAATATAACACTTATACAAAGCCTTTGTTGTCGATATTTCAACAACCTGATATTCAGCGCTTTTGTCCTAAAATAGCTTTTTTTCGGTTATACAAACCTTATGAAATCACTTTCATGGGGATATATGTAGTAATTTTGCAAACAACTAAAGAAAAGCATCATTTGTAGAAAGTTTATATGTTGGTTAAATTAGGTAAATTTGTATTCTTGCCGCTCATTTTTTTCAGCAGTCTACTTCAATATTCAAGAGCGGCTTCAGGTTTTGATTCAGAGGCAGACCCCGAGGCAGTAGTGACCTCGGGGCGCGCCCGTTTCACCGTGCTCACGTCTCGCATGATCCGCATCCAATATAGCAGCAGGGAACTGTTTGAAGACAGGGCCATCGTCGACACCTCGTCTATCCAGCGCGGTCTGTATATGATAAGGGTGAACGGTGCCTCGGGCGTCTATTGCCAGAAAGTGATGAGACAATAATGTGATGCTGCGATAATACGAAAACACCGTCTTCACCATATGATTTCGTGCCTTAGTTTTAGATTTATACCAAGAGATAAATCCTAAAACTAAGGTACTTTTTTGTGGGGAACTTGAAACAGAGAAATTGCCAATAGAGTATGTACTTGTCGTCCAAAAGAATAGAATGAAGGAAAGAATCTGCCGATATTTTTGGATGATTGACCGGCATGACCTACTTTTGTAAGCTGAATACAAAATCTACTATATGAGACAAATCATCTTAGCTATCCTGGCGAGTTTTCCATACGCTATCTTCGCCCAAACGAGTGCCACAAACGAGCATATCACACTCATCAAAGAACATATCTGCAAAGACTACAAGGGAATGTACCGACAACCGTCGGGCGGTGCACTTGTTTTCCCTTATCTCACTCCTGGCAGCCAACAATATGACAAGGTGCTGTGGGACTGGGACTCATGGCTGTCGAACATTGCACTGCGCCAGATACTCTCTGACATCGGCACAAAAAAGGACAGGAAAGAGGCCAGGGACTATGAACGGGGATGCGTGCTCAATTACCTGACCTACACCTCACCGGATGACGGATACATGCCGATGGTGATCGACGCAGACAGTGACCCGGAGAGAATCAAACCTGCCGACATCTACCATACCAATATGCACAAACCAGTGATAGCGCAACATGCGGCGTTCATCACACAGCAGGATGGCGGCGATGCCAGCTGGCTGCAGTCTCATTTTGGCAGGATGAAGGCTTTTATCAGAAACTACCAGACACATCACCGTCACGCGGAGACAGGACTGTTCTACTGGCAGGATGACCTGGCCATCGGGGTGGACAATGACCCGTCCACCTTCTTCCGTCCCAAGGGTAGC
>CADBLU010000086.1 GCA_902795605.1 uncultured Prevotellaceae bacterium
AAGCTATGCAGGTGGCGCATCACGAATAGACTTCTTGATAAAAAGTGAAAATATAGGTATTGAGATAAAGAAAACTCGTCCTAACCTACGAGACAAAGAACTTGGTGAACAACTTATAATTGATAAAGAAAGATATAAGTCTCATCATAATTGCAAGACATTGATATGCTTTATTTATGATCCAGATGAGCAAATAGTCAATCCATCGGGATTGACCAATGATTTAACGGAAGAGAATGAAGACTTGAGTATCTTTGTTGTAATTTCTCCAAAAATATAGAAACTGTTGACAAAATCAAATAACTTGTTATGCTAAAGAAAGTAACAATATATCAAATCGCTATAGAATGTGCGAATTTCGCAGAGATACATGTCCAGTTCTTCCAAAAGTGTTATGCGGAAGTGATGGCAAGACGTCTTAAGGCTATGGGACAGAAAAAGTATTCTAATGGATTTCTGTTAACAATACATGAGGATGATTTGGATGAGCCATATAGATGGAAGGGAAGTCATAATGTCTTTGTGTGCTCTATGGCTGACCTTTTCCATACAAGTGTTCCAGTTGAGTTTATTGATAAAGTAATGAAAGTCATAAAAGAGACGCCACAACATCGTTACCAAATACTTACGAAAAGGGCAGAAAGAATGGAACAATACTTTAGAACAAGAGTCGTTCCGAATTCGTAACTATCGTTTCAAAATATATCCAAAGAATTCTCTGATACCTGCAGAAGTGTGGAAGTATGATACAGAAAGCATACTCGAAGGTATGCATAATCGATTGCCCACCAAAAATATAAAGCGGGAGCCAGAATTATTGTGACAGAAAAGCAAGACTCGTTGATATTTCAGAATGATGGAAGTTTCTACGAAGGTGACTACAAGCAATACATTACAGGAGAGAAAACGCCAAAGAGTTACCGCAATCCTGCGCTTGTAAAGGCCATGGTAAACATCAAGATGATTGACACGCAAGGATATGGTATACACAAAATGTTTCAAAGTCAGAAAGACCGTTTCTTACCAATGCCTGACTATGATCTTTCATCATCAAATGTAGTTGTTCTCAACCTGCCAGGAACTATCATTGATGAGAATTACAGCATAATTCTTATGGAAAATCAAAACTTAACACTCACAGATGCTGTCTTGCTTGATCAAGTTCAGAAAGGACACCCTATCTCATCTGAAGCAGTTGCGATGCTTCGCAAGCGTAAACTTATTGAAGGTCGTCTTCCGCATATTTATGTTTCAAAGAACATAGCACAAGCAACAGGCCAAAAGGTAGAATATTCCAAGCATAAGGGATTGGAATTCAAGAAGTGTAAGGCTTTATTACTAGAGGCTTTAGAAGACCATCAATCTCTTTCAAGAATGGAAATAGACGGGTTGTGGTGGAATCTCCTGCCAGATTCCTTGTCCGACAAACAGAAAAAGGCAAAAGTGGGCAATATGTTGACAAAGATGAGAGAAGAAGGGATTATCATTAACAAAACATTAGGAAATGCATCAATTTGGTCGCTCGTAAAAACAAAAAAATAAGAGCAATTTAAGAGCGATTTTAAGAGCGATTTTAAGAGCAAAACTATATAAACAACTGATTTTCAACACATATTTCGCTCGTAAAAACATGAAAATTACGAGCGATTAAGAGCGAGATTACGAGCGAACAAGAAAAGATAAGGAGCATTTCGGCATACAATAGGACAAAGGACATCATCCGGCGACCAAGAACTGATTTACGTTCTGGACTTCCTGAGAATGCTTTGGAACGGTGACATATTCTAAGGTCATCTAAGAAGAACGGCCTACACCTCCGTGCGGGGCAACACACTGGCAGTCAAGACAATGAGTCTCATGGTTTTCTCTCCTCCTTGTCCCAGTTTCTGAGAATTTCCGCATTTCTCTTCCGGGCCTTTCTGCTGAGGGGTTTCTTTTCCAGCAGGCGGGCGAAATCGAAGCTGATGCCGCCAGGAGGTGGCGTCGCCGAGGCCAGTGCGGCAGCCTTGGCACTCTCCACCAGACTTTTTATGCCTTTGCGGTCCTCTCCCCACACCACCACCTCGGTGAGCCTGTTTTCGGCGGGCAACAGCCACAGGGTGTCGCGCACCTCGGCACGTTTAGCCACACGGGTGAGGTAACTCACATGGCTGAAGGTGACACTCTCGAAAGCGGAATCGAGCACCACAATCCCACGGTAGTCAGTCACAGCCAGACTCCCCCGGTCGGTGTACGCCTTCACGTCACGAATGGGCACGCCCGTCTCTTTGTCGATGATGACACACCGTGTCTGCGACTGCGACTTCACGCAGAGGCTATGTAAAGCCACCAGCCCACACACCAGGACGCGTGTGTGCATAGAGAATAAGAAGAAATGCATAATCAGTCAGTTTTCGGCAAAGATAATCGCAAAAGGATGAACGCGAGGCATCAGCGCGAAAGATTTAAAATCATTTACGAAAGCAGGGAGAAACACGACTTAATTTTAAGTTAAAAGAGACTGTATTTAACTTTGATTGAGAATGATGAATAAATATGAAAAACTGTATGTTTTTTCTTAAAAAAAGAGTATTTTTGTAGCGGAAAGCGCCGGATAAGTTTCTCCGGTGCAAATCGACTGCGATTGTATATCATTTTCATGCGCGAACCCTACATAAAGGGCAACTATCGACATCAGTAATAAGCATCAACTCTTAATTCTTTAAGATATGAGACCGTTCAATCTAACATTCATCCCGAAAGCAACCATAACGCTGCTGCTCGCCATGCTGACGACGGCGACATCATGGGCTCACACAGAAGCCACTACCGACGAAGGCGTGGACATCAGCCATGCCATCATCTATAATCCCTATAGGTTCCTCTACTATTTCAGCGGCTTAAATCTCTACGACGATTTCACTGAATATATCGAAGTATATGTCAATGACAATGGTTGGAAACAGCTGACGAAAGACGAAGACTTCACCATTCATATCCTTGGCAGCGACGGCAACGAGACGTTCCAAGTCAGAGACAAAGGCTATTACACGCTGGTGGTCCGTGGCACCGGACATTACAAGGGCGAGACTTCTCAGAGCATCCACATCGGGGGAAGAGGCTCATGGAAAGACCACAGAGCCAACGCCTTCTCGCGAATAGACAACGCCAACCAGGTCGTCACCATCACGAGCGAAGCGGAATTAGCCCTGATGGCGCATTATTTCAACACTACGGTGGAGGTGGCAGCGGTCCCGCCAGGGCCAAAGGAAAGCTCCCGCAGGATTGACAAGGAAGACAAATCATCAAAATGATTAGTATAAGACAATGAAGACAGGACTTGTGTTGGAAGGAGGAGCCATGCGCGGACTGTTTACGGCAGGAATACTCGACGTTTTGATGGAGGAAGGCGTGACCTTCGACGGCACCGTGGGTGTCTCGGCGGGTGCCGCTTTCGGCATCAACTTTGTATCCCACCAGATAGGACGCCCCATCCGCTACAACAAGCGCTTCGCCAAGGACTGGCGCTACTGCAGTGTGCGCTCATGGCTTACCACTGGCGACCTCTTCGGCGCGGAATTTGCCTACCACGAGGTTCCCGACCTGTACGACCCATTCGACAATGAGACTTTCGAGCAGAGTACCACGGAGTTTCATCTCGTGTGCACTGACGTGCGGACGGGAATGGCCGTCTACAAGCACCTGACCCAAGGAGGGCATGTCGCCTACGACTGGGTGAGGGCATCTGCCTCCATGCCGATGGTCTCGAAACCGGTGCCGCTCGACGGGCACCTGCTGCTCGACGGCGGTGTGGCCGACTCCATCCCTCTCCGCTATTTCGAGGACCAGGGATTCTCTCGCAATGTGGTCATCCTCACACAACCACAGGGCTATCAGAAAAAGCACAACAGGCTCATGCCACTCATGCGGCTGTCCCTACGCCGCTATCCTGCCATGATAGAGGCACTCCACCACCGGCACCTCATGTACAACGATGAACTGGCGTATGTGGCTGAACGCGAAAAGGCTGGTGCCGCAATGGTCATCTACCCTTCTGCGAAACTGCCCATCGGACACATTTCTCACGACCCCGACGAGATGCAGCGCGTCTACGACATCGGCAGGACGACAGGCAAAGAGAAACTGGAGGAGATCAAGCGGTTTACGGCCTTCGGCCGATTGAAAATTGAAGATTGAAGATTAAGCTTGAATGCCTGCTTCATTGCATTCGGTTTGCATGGCATTTGAAGATTGATGCCGGTGCTAACGTAGGGACATACTTTATGTATGTCCGCTAAAAAATGTATGTCCGCTTAAAATATTAAATGTCCGCTGAGAATAATAGTTTTTGTTGGGCAAATAGCTATCCGACAGTAATTAAAAAAAGGACAGAAAAAAGGGTAGAAAAAAGGCAAAAAAAATTGATTGTCTCACGACAACCAATCTTTATTAACCTTAATAATCTAATACCATGAAAAACACGATGCAAAGTTAGTCATTTTCTCCAATTTAAAAAAGAAAAAGATAAAAATCCGTCGGGTTTTAACGTTAATTAAACTTCTTCCCGTCCCATTTAAACTTTCTTTGCACCAATATCGCTTTCAGCTCCTCTCTTTCCGCTCGCCTCAGCATAGGAGTGGAGAGCGAGAAAGTGAGCGTCTGATCCTTTGCGTCTACCACAGCGTTCGTCATCACCGGGTCCACCATCCTCACCAGTTGCTCATAGCGCTCCTCGGTCATCGTGTCGGGCCGCACCATCAGGCTCATCGGGTCGAAAACGGAAAGGAAAGTGCCGGCGTCCTGCTTGTGCCACGCCGCGTCGTAGAAAGCCACCGTGCTCTCAGGCTCCTCACCGAGATAGGTGCGGACCATGCAGATGAGCGTATCGCCGCCCTCCGATGAGAGAAGTGCCAGTTGCATACGCGAGCGCTCGCTCAGCCGCAGGTCGGCAAAATTAGCGGTGAGCGAATCGAGAACCGTGTTCTCCGACAGGCGGTTGAAGGTCGCCGCCTCCACCCCCATCTCATAGAAGTCGATGAGTTCGGTGCGCTTAGTGATATTCAGGTAGGGCACCAGCGAGTCGGGCATGGCCTTGATGAAATCCTTCATCTGCCTTTGGGCCGAAGCATCGGCGGCAACGAACAGGACAACCATGAGCCATAAGACCCGTCTGAAGAGATAAAAATTTGTACGCATTGTGCAATATTACGGAAAAAATCAGACATGACCAACATTTTGCGGAAAAAACCTCAAATAATTGATAAAAGCGACAGAAAGATTTGAGTTTTTTTGGAAATAATACTATTTTTGCAGTGTGATACTCTATTTCTCATGTACGGGCAACACACGCTGGGCCGCCCAAGAGATCAGCAGGGCCACCGGCGAACGAATGCTCCCTATCACCGGCACCTCTCACGACTGCCATCTCTGGGAGATGGGAGAAAACGAAGCCATCGGCTTCTGTTTTCCTGTGCACGGATGGCGGCCGCCCGTGGTCGTGAGAGAGTTCGTACGGGCACTCTCACACATGCCAGAGGTCCCCTACTGCTGGATGCTGTGCACTGCCGGCGACGACATCGGAGAGACCGTCGAACTGTTTGAGAGCGACCTCGTCAAGGCCACCGGACGCCGGCTCGACGCCGCCTTCTCGCTGCTGATGCCCGAGAGCTATGTGGGTCTGCCCTTCATGGACGTAGACACACCTGCCGCCGAGGCGCGCAAGCTGCGGCAGGCACGCGCCGACCTGAGCGAGTATATCGGCATGATCGGCAGCCGGCGGCACGACCGCAGCCATTTGCACCTGAGCCGCTGGCCGAAGACCAACAGCCGGCTTTTAGGCGGTGCCTTCGTCAGATGGCTGCTCACCGACAAGCCGTTCCATGTGGCAGAAGACCTGTGTGTGGGTTGTGGCCAGTGTGCTCGTGCCTGCCCCACCGGCAATATCCGTCTCGAGGACGGCCAACCGCAGTGGGCGCACAGCGGCAACTGCCTCTCTTGCTTCGCCTGCTATCACCATTGTCCGGCACACGCCATCGCCTATGGCCGGCGCACGCGCCACAAGGGGCAATACTACTTCGGGCACCGCGGCGAATGACTCCCCGCCAAAGAACAGACATCCTAAAACATTCCACGATATGAAAAGAATATTTCTCGCATTTCTCGCACTGCTCGCCACCGTCAACACATGGGCGGTGAAAGCCAATCCCATGCCGGTAGAGGTGAGACAGAGCGACGGCACTATGCTCACCGTGATCCTCCACGGCGACGAGCATTTCCACTATTATACCACAGCCGACGGCGTGCTCCTCGTGCAAGAAGGCACCGACTATTTCATCGCCGGCACCGACGCCAAAGGCATGCTGACGACCACCCGCCAACTGGCTCACCAGGCAGGCAAGCGCTCGAAGGCCGAGCAGGCGCTCATCGCCAAGCAAGACAGGCAGCGGTTCCTCGAGACAGGACTGCGGGAGGCCACTATGCACCGCGCGAAGCAGGAGCCCATCACCGCCACCAACTTCTACCCGCACCAAGGGTCGCCCAAGGCCATCGTCATCCTGGCAGAGTTTACCGACACCACCTTCTCCATCAGCAACCCAAAACTCGCCTTCGAGGAATACTTCAACTCAATGGAGAAACTGAAGGACCACGGCAATGGCGAGTCTGCCAACCTCACGAGCGTGAAAAAATACTTCAGCGACATCAGTTTCGGACAGTTCAATCCCGAATTCGACGTCTATGGACCGGTGAAACTCCCCAGCAAGTTGAAGACCTACGGAGGCACGCAAAGCAACGGACGAGGCGAGCGCATGGACCTGCTGCTGCAAGACGCATGCGCACTGATGAACGACAGCCTCGACTTCTCACAATATGACGCCAACGACGACGGCTACGTGGACCTCGTCGTCATCATCTACGCAGGCTACTCAGAGTCGATGGGCGGCAACTCCAACGAGTGCATCTGGCCCAAGGCAGGCACACAGAACAACGTAGGCGAATTCGACGGGAAGACCGTCAGCCGCTATGCCGTCAGCGCCGAACTCAACGGATTCCCGGGCTGCTGGAACGCCGAGCCCTTCAAGCGCATCAACGGCATAGGAACATTCTGCCATGAGTTCTGCCACGACCTTGGACTGCCCGACTTCTACCCCACCGTCAACTCGGTCAAGGGCGACAACCAGGCCATGGAATACTGGAGTCTGATGGACTCCGGATGCTACCTCATCAACGGCTATGCCCCGATAGCCCTCAACGCATGGGAGCGTGAGGCTTTCGGATGGATAGAGATACCCACGCTCACCGAGGATACCGACCTGCAGCTGCGTCCGCTCGACGACGGCGGCACTGCCTACCGCATTCTCAACGACAACGACGCCAGCGGCAAAGAGTATTTCCTGATAGAGAACATGCAACCCATCAAGCACAACTCCTATCTCAAGGGGCACGGCATGATTGTCTATCACGTGAACTACTCGGCCAGCAACTTCAGTGTGGCGAGCAACTCCGTGAACAATGAGAAAGGCAAGCCGCGCATGACCATCGTCCCTGCCGACGGACTGCTCTTCGCGCAATATAATGTGGGACAGACAATTGAAGGGAAGACCATCACCAACTCCGACTTCTACAACCAGTTGGCGGGCGACCCCTTCCCGGGCAACACTAAGGCGGATGCCCTCTGCGACACCACGAATGTCGTCAACTTCCAGGTCTACACCGGCGAGGTGCTCAACAAAGCATTCACCGACATCAATGAGAGCGAAGACGGCGTGGTGTCTCTCCATTTCGTCAACGACTTCAATACCTACACCGGCATCGCTACGGTCGATGTGCGACAGACACGCACCGGACGGGGACCCATCCGTGCCATCGACGGCCGCACCGTAGGATACGACATTCACCGTCTGCCGAAGGGACTTTATATCCAAGACGGACGGAAAATCCTCAAGACGACAGACGGCGAATAAACGGGTGAGGCTGACGGGAAGTCCGGTCAGCGCTCACCAAAAATCGTAGTTCCCACGCGTACCATCGTGCTTCCGCACTGGCACGCGATAGGATAGTCGTGGCTCATGCCCCAACTGCGCTCGCAGAAATAGTCGGCATCGGCAAACCACCGGCCTTTCACCTCGTCGAAGAAATCCGAGGCCAAGGTCATCTCACGCCTGATCTGCTCTGCATCGTCCACATACGAGGCCATCATCATCAGCCCGCAGATGCGCACATGGGTCAGTTGGCGCCATTCACCATCGGCAAGCAGTGCCCTGCAGTCGTCGAGCGAGAGACCGTATTTGGTCTCCTCCTCGGCAATGTGCAACTCGAGCAGCACGTCGACCACACGCTGGCAGCGGGATGCCTGACGGTCGATCTCCCGCAGCAGGCGCAACGAGTCGACGGCGTCGATCATCGCCACATAAGGCACGATATACTTCACCTTGTTCGTCTGCAGATGACCGATGAAATGCCATTCGATGTCGCCGGGCAGCACGTCGTGCTTCACCTGCAGTTCCTGCACATGGCTCTCGCCGAAAAGGCGCTGCCCCTCGGAATAGGCCTCGCTGATGGCTGAGGCAGGGTGATACTTGCTCACGGCCACCAGGCGCACGCCGTCGGGCAGCCGGTCAAGCACACGGTGCAAATTCTCACGGATGCTGCTCATCGTCTATTCTTCTGCGGACGCCGGTTTGCCAGTGGGTTGCACCTTATGCTCAAAGACATCCATGATCATTGTCTCGGCGACGCTGGCTATCACATAGTCGATCATCGTCGTACCCATCACCTCCTCGATGTGCTTCACCGCACCCGAAAAAGTGCCGGCCTGCACCAGATAGTAGACATTGGAGCGCTTCTCCTTCTGTGTCTTCTCATCGGTAGTGATAAACTGCAGTTTTGCCTTATACCAGCGGTCGTCGCTGTCGGCATCGCTGAAGAACACCTCTTTATATGAGGCTTTTTTGATGTCGGTCACCTCAAACTCACCTGTGATATAAGATGACATCTCTTCGGTAATCGACGACTCTGCCTCGGTGAAGCTCAAGGCGTCCACCGTATATTGTTCGGTCACTTTCTTCTGAAGTCCGTCGTCCATGGTTTTCTCAAAACGGATCTTCGTCTCAAACCAATCTGCTGTTCTTGTTCTCATTTGGATTTATTGATATAGAATTAAAACGGGTGCAAAAGTACAAAATATTCATAGAAAAGCCATCGCCGGACAAAGAAAAAAACAAGGGAGACCGCTACCGGCCCAACAATCCGACCATCTGGCGCGCGGCATGCTCAGGAGCACCTGTCTCACCAAGCGCGGCACGCAACGACTCGTAGCCGGCGAGCATGGCCTGACGTCCCTCTCCCCCAGGCAGGATGGCTTGCAACTCACGGAGAAGCCGCTCATGGGAGAATGTCTCGAGCACCAGTTCGGGCACCACCTCGCGGTCGACAATCAGGTTGACGAGCGACACATATTTCACTTTGACAATCACTTTGCGCAGCGCACCCCAAACACGGGCCATCGGTGCCGCGTAGCACACCACCTGCGGCACGCCGAAGAGGGCCGTCTCGAGGGTGGCGGTGCCGCTGGTCACCAGGGCGGCCTCGGCATGGGAGAGCAGCGCATAGGTGTCGCGGTGCACGAGTCTCACCTCTGTCCCCCGGATAAATGGCTCATAGTAGCTGTCGTCGATAGACGGCGCACCGGCCAGCACAAACTCATGGTCGGGATGATGGCTCATCACCCTCATCATTCGTGGCAGGTTGTCTCTGGTCTCTGTCTTCCGGCTGCCGGCAAGGAGTGCCACAATGGGTTTGCCAGAGAGGTGGTGACGCTCGCAGAATTGTAAGAATGTTTCATTATACGTTTTCTTGAACTCCTCCACCTCATCGGCCGTGGGATTGCCCACATAGTGGATGGGATAGCCGTGCTTCTGCTCAAAGAAGGGCACCTCGAAAGGCAGGATGGAGAAGAGGGCATCGACATCACGCTTGATATTGCGTATGCGATGCTCTTTCCATGCCCATATCTTCGGCGAGATATAATAGAAGACTTTCGAGAGATTGCGCGAATGTACGTAGTGGGCGATATTCAGGTTGAAACCGGGATAGTCGACCAGGATGACGACGTCTGGTTGCCAGGCAGTGATGTCGCGCTTGCAGAGCGACATATTGCGCATGATAGACGGCAGATGCGACAGCACGTCGAAAAGCCCCATAAAGGCCGTGTCGCGGTAGTGGCGCACCAACGTGCCGCCGACCGCCGACATCTCATCGCCGCCGAAATAGCGGAAATCGGCCTCACTGTCAACTTTTTTCAGTTCCCTCATCAATCGGGAAGCATGCAGGTCGCCACTGGCTTCACCCACAATCAAATAGTATTTCATAAACGTTCCTTCTCTTCAACGTCACTTCTCTCACTCTGTCTCAAAACTCCATGTGCGGCGCATCTCCTCCACCATCGCCTCATGCGTCACATCGATGCGGGTGGGAGTGATGGCCACATAGCCGTTGCGCAAGGCCCAGTTGTCGGTATCCGTCTCCTCTGGCTCGTCATTACGGTACTTGCCCACCATCCAGAAATAGTCATAGCCACGGGGATGATGCTCCTTCACACACTCGTCGTACCACGTGCCATGGGCCATGCGGCAGACGCGCACACCCTTCGTCTCTCCCAAGGGGAAATTGACGTTGAGGCACACTCCCAGCGGCAGTCCCTGCTCGATCACCCGGCGCGTGATGCTCCTCACCAACGGCCGCATGGGCTCGAAGTCGGCATCCGCACTGTAGTCGCACAGCGAGAAAGCCACCGAGGGCAGATATTTCATGCATCCCTCAAGGGCGATGCCCATCGTACCGGAATAGTGCACGTTGACAGAGGCATTGTCGCCGTGATTGATGCCGCCGATGACGATGGCCGGCGCCCTGTCAGCGCAAAACTGGTTGAGAGCCAGCTTCACACAGTCGATGGGTGTGCCGTTGCTCGACCACACCTCCACCCCCTCCGACCGGCTCCGCAACTGCAGGCGCAGATAGTCGGTGGCCGAGAAAGCACAGCTGTACCCCGACCGCGGTCCCTCGGGGGCACACACCAGCACATCGCCCATGTCGCGCACCATGTCTATCAGGCAGTTGATGCCCTTCGCCTGGTAGCCATCGTCGTTGGAAATGAGAATTAACGGTTTTTTACTTTTCATAAGCAATGTTTAATTTTCCGTGCAAAAATACGAAAAAAGGTTTAATTTACACGATTCTCGCATAAAATATGTAACTTTGCAAACAAAAACAGAGCGGCTACAACTCAAGGCCGCCAGCAGGTGCCTGGGCAGACATGCACAGACGCGATACCGAAAAAAATAAGGAAAAAGATTATTAGGTGACACACACATGGGAAAAATCATTGCGTTAGCCAACCAAAAAGGCGGCGTGGGCAAAACCACCACATCCATCAACCTGGCAGCATCGCTCGCCACACTGGAGAAAACCGTGCTCGTCATCGACGCCGACCCACAGGCCAATGCCTCAAGCGGACTGGGCGTAGACGTCGCCACACTGGAGACTTCACTCTACGAATGCCTCATAGGAGAAACCAACGTGCTCGACGCTATCTATACCACCGACATCGAAGGACTTGACATCATACCCAGCCACATCGACCTCGTGGGAGCAGAGATAGAGATGCTCAACATCGACAACCGTGAGAAAGTGGTGAGCCAACTGCTCGCCCCCATCCGCGACGAATACGACTATATCCTCATCGACTGCTCGCCCTCGCTCGGACTCATCACCGTCAATGCGCTCACTGCCGCCGACTCCGTCATCATCCCCGTACAGTGCGAGTATTTCGCCCTCGAGGGAATAGGCAAACTGCTCAACACCATCAAGATCATCAAGAGCAAACTCAATCCGAAACTCGAGATCGAAGGCTTCCTGCTCACCATGTATGACAGCCGCCTGCGCCTGGCCAACCAGATCTACGACGAGGTGAAGAGGCACTTCCAGGAACTGGTCTTCAAGACGGTCATCCAGCGCAACGTGAAACTGAGCGAGAGCCCCAGCCACGGACTGCCCGTCATCCTCTACGACGCCGACAGCACCGGCAGCAAGAACCACCTCGCGCTCGCCAAGGAAATCATCAGCAAGAACAGTTGACACCGGCCACACCCCACCACGGCCGCCGGTAAACAATACAGACATCATGCCAGTAAAAAAGAAATTCAACGCCCTGGGCAGAGGACTCGACGCCCTGATCTCCACCGATGAGGTGAAGCCGCAAGGCAGTTCCACCATCAGCGAGATTGCCCTCGACCAGATAGACGCCAACCCCAACCAGCCCCGCCGCGACTTCGACCCCACCTCGCTGCAGGAACTGGCCAACAGCATTGCCGAACTGGGCATCGTGCAGCCCATCACCCTCCGCAAGACCGCCGAGGGGCGATACCAGATCATCGCCGGCGAGAGGCGATGGAGGGCGGCGCAAATGGCAGGGCTCACAGCCATCCCAGCCTATATCCGCACCATCGGCGACGAGAACATCATGGAAATGGCCCTCGTGGAGAACATCCAGCGCGAGGACCTCAACGCCATAGAGATCGCGCTGGCCTATGCCCACCTGCTCGAGCAGGAAGGCATGACTCAAGAGAAAGTGGCCGAGAAAGTGGGCAAGAGCCGGGTGGCGGTGGCCAACTATCTCAGGCTGCTCAAACTGCCGGCCCAGGTGCAGATGGCCCTGCAAAACCACACCATCGACATGGGGCATGCCCGCGCCCTCCTCTCGCTCGACACGCCAGCCATGCAGCTGAAGGTGTTTGAAGAGATCAAGCGCAACGGAGCCTCCGTCAGACAAGTGGAGGAGCTGGTGAAGAAAATCAAGAACGGCGAATCCACCACCCTCGGCGGACGCAAGGGCGGCGGCAACAAGCTCCCCGAGGAGTTCAACATCCTGCGGGAGCAGCTGGAAGGATTCTTCAGCACGAAAATCTCGCTCAGCATCTCGCCCACGGGAAAAGGAAAAATCAGCATCCCCTTCTCCAACGAGGAGGAACTGGAGCACATCATGAGTGTGTTCGACAACCTGAAACAAAAATAGCCCGCAGTGAACTTCCGCAAGCCGATAGTCATCCTTCGCGCAACAGCGGTCGCCATGGTGCTCCTCTGCACCATCAACACTCGTGCGCAAAACGACATCCCCAAGCCCCTCGACGACGACAGCATAGAGGTGACGACCAGTGATACCGTGGCCGACGACATCATCTTCCTCGACCTCGTCGAGAAGGCCGACTCCGCGGCACTCGCCGCCGACTCCATCGCCTTCGCAAAGAGCGTCAAAAGGGCCAAGCGCGACTGGGACACATGGAGACCTGACCCCAAACGGGCACTGTGGCTCGCCATCATGATCCCCGGCGCCGGACAGGTCTACAACCGCAAATACTGGAAACTGCCCATCGTCTATGGAGGATTCATGGGATGCATCTATGCCATGCAGTGGAACAACCAGATGTACAGAGACTACTCACAGGCCTACCTCGACCTCATGGACACTGACCCCAACACACAGAGCTATAACCAGTTTCTGCACCTGGGCAGCAAGATAACCTCACAAAACGAGAGCCGATACAAGACGCTCTTCAAAAAAAGAAAGGACTACTACCGCCGCTACCGCGACCTCAGCTTCTTTGTCCTGCTGGGAGTCTACGCCATCTCGGTGGTCGATGCGTATATCGACGCGTCGCTGTCCGATTTCGACATCAGCAAAGATCTCAGCATGAAAGTGGCTCCTGCCGTCATCGACGGAAGCACGTCCACGGGAAGCCACACCCCACGCAACCCTGTGCGCTCAAGCGCTATCGGACTGCACTGCAGCCTGACTTTCTAAACAACACTCCACCAGCCGACGCGACAGAGCGCCGCCACAAAGTAAAAAATCAAGGAAGAAGTAATGAAAAAAAGCAAAACATGCCTCATCGCAGCACTCCTGATGCTGCTCGCCACACATAGCCAAGCACAAATCAACGACGACGTGGAAATCGTCTTCACCGACGAAGAAGGCGTCGAGGAGGTCATCGCCGTGCCCGAAGCGCTCTATATGAGCGAGTTGGACAGCCTCATGCAACTCTTCCGCAACCAGACCTACCTCATCGTCGACGATGAGTGCGAGTCGAGCGGAGAGAACCCCTACTACACCGACCAGGTGATCGCAGAGAGGCTCAGCAGGATGCCCACCCGCATCGAGATGCCCTACAACAACGTGGTGAGGCAGTTTATCGACAGATACACCAGCCGCATGCGCCGCTCGGTGAGCGCGTGGCTCGGATCATCCAACTTCTATATGCCCATCTTCGAACAGGCACTCGAGTCGTATGGAGTGCCCCTCGAACTGAAATACCTGCCCGTCATTGAGTCGGCACTCAATCCCAAGGCCGTGTCGAGGGTGGGAGCCACAGGACTGTGGCAGTTCATGCTCGCCACGGGCAAGCAATATGGACTCAGGGTCAACTCACTCGTCGACGACAGGAGAGACCCCATCCGCTCTTCCTATGCCGCAGCCAAGTTCCTGCGCGACCTCTACAGAATCTTCGGCGACTGGACACTCGCCATCGCCGCCTACAACTGCGGACCCGAAAACGTGAACAAAGCCATCCGACGCAGCGGAGGAAGCATGGACTACTGGAAGATATACCCCTACCTGCCCGCGGAGACAAGAGGATACGTGCCCGCCTTCATCGCAGCCAACTATGTGATGACCTACTACTGCGAGCACAACATCTGCCCCATGCTCACCAACCTGCCCGAACTCACCGACACCGTGGTGGTGAACAAAAACGTGTCGCTGGCATCCATCTCCAAAATCTGCGACATCGACATCAATATGCTCAGAGACCTCAACCCGCAATACCGCAAAGACCTGGTCAACGGACTCACTGAGCCCTCCACCATCAGACTCACCATCCCCGCCATGAACAAATTCGTGGAGTTCGAGGACAGCATCATGGCCTACGATGCCGCGCACTACGGCAACAAACGGATGTATGTGGCCGTGGACGAGAGCAAGCCCAAGACCACCTCGCACCGGCAGAGCAGCAGCCAGCCGGCCACACAGAAGTCTTCCGGCAGCCGCAGCGGGCGCAACAGCCACGCCACAGCCTCTGCCGCCACCTCCAGATACGGCAAGAGCAGCCGGGGCGGCTCGTCGGGCAGCAGAAAGAGAAGACGATGACCCCAGGCACGGGTTCACTTTGCGTTTTTCTGCCTCATATCAAAAATTTCGGGCCGAAAATGATAGAAATGCAGAAAAAATACGCTATATGTATTATAAGATAGTATAAAAGTGAACATCCACCTGAAAAAAGTTTATATATGGACGACATCAACCATAGCAACAAGGACAACGAGCGAGAAGCCGCCGACATCCAGATGGTGAACGAGGCCTATCAGCGACTGCTTGATAGTTACCTCTCGTCTCCCCACCGCAAGAAAGTGGACATCATCAACAAGGCGTTCAACTTCGCGAGGCAGGCACACAAAGGCGTCAGACGACTCTCAGGTGAACCCTATATCATGCACCCCATCTCCGTGGCCATGATCGCATCGGCCGAGATGGGACTGGGGTCGACCAGCATCTGCTCAGCACTGCTCCACGATGTCGTGGAGGACACCGACTACACCGTCGAGGATATCGAGACCATCTTCGGCACCAAGATAGCGCAAATCGTCGACGGACTGACAAAAATCTCGGGAGGCATCTTCGGCGACCAGGCATCGGCCCAGGCAGAGAATTTCAAGAAACTGCTGCTCACCATGAGCGACGACATCCGCGTCATCCTGCTCAAGATCTGCGACCGCCTCCACAACATGCGCACACTGAGCAGCCAACCCGCCAACAAGCAATACAAGATAGCAGGCGAGACGCTCTATATCTATGCCCCTCTCGCCAACCGCTTAGGACTCAACAAAATCAAGAACGAGCTCGAAGACCTCAGCTTCAAATACGAGCACCCGGGCGAGTATGAGAGCATCAAGAATAGGCTCGCCACCACGGAGAAAGACCGCACCGAACTCTTCGAGCAATTCACCGAGCCCATCCGCACGGCCCTCGACAAAATGGGCATGAAATATGAGATCAAGGCGCGCGTGAAAGCCCCCTACTCCATCTGGAGCAAGATGCAGAACAAGCACGTCACCTTCGACGAGATCTACGACATCCTCGCCGTGAGAATCATCTTCACGCCCGAGAGCAAAGAGACCGAGATCGACGACTGCTTCAAGATCTATGTCGCCATCAACAAACTCTACCGCTCACACCCCGACCGCATGCGCGACTGGGTCAACCAGCCGAAAGCCAACGGATACCAGGCGCTCCATGTCACACTCATGTCGAAGCAGGGACGCTGGATAGAGGTGCAGATACGCTCCGAGCGGATGAACGACATCGCCGAGCAGGGATTCGCCGCCCACTGGAAATACAAGTCGGGAGAGGTGGGCGAAGACACCGAACTCAACGACTGGCTCCACACCATCAAGGAAATCCTCGACGACCCCCAGCCCGACGCCATGGACTTCCTCGACACCATCAAACTCAATCTCTTCGCCTCCGAGATCTTCGTCTTCACACCCAAAGGAGAGATACGCACCATGCCCGCGGGAAGCACCGCCCTCGACTTCGCCTTCCAGATACACACCTTCATCGGCAGCCACTGCATCGGCGCGAAAGTCAACCACAAGCTGGTGCCCCTGAGCCACCGCCTGCAGGGCGGCGACCAGGTGGAGATCCTCACCTCGAAGTCGCAGCACGTCGACCCCTCGTGGATCAATTTCGCCACCACGGCCAAGGCAAAGGCCAAGATACAGGCCATCCTGCGTCGCAACACACGCGAGATACAGAAAGCCGGCGAGAACACCCTCCGCGAGTTTCTCGAGAAGCACAACATGGAGCTCACCACGAGCATCATCAACAGGCTCTGCGAGTTGCACGACATCAGCAAGCCTGAGAAATTCTTCTACGCCCTCGGCAACAAGACCATCATCCTCGGCGACAAGGACATCGACGAGCTGCTCGAGCGCAAGTCGACGTCGAGATGGCGCAAGTTTGTGCCTTTCCTCGGACCTGAGAAGAAGAAAGAGAAGAAAGACCCCAACAAGGCCGACGACGCGCCCGAACTCTTCGTCGTCACCAAGGAGTTCAACCGCAAGAAGCCGTTCATCCTCAACGACGACAACCTGCGGCGAGTCATCTTCCCCACCTGCTGCCGCCCCATCCCCGGCGACGACGCGCTGGGATTCATCGACAACAAGAACCATCTCGAGATACACCGCCGCGACTGCAGCGTGGCCGCCAAACTGAAAACCAGCTTCGGCAACCGCATCATCGACGTGAAATGGGACACCCACCGCCGCACGCTCTTCAATGCCACCATCCACATCACCGGCATCGACCGCATCGGCCTCCTCAACGAGGTGACCGGCATCATCTCCAGCCAACTCAACGTCAACATGCGCCACCTCGTCATCTCGTGCAACGACGGCATCTTCGACGGCACCATCCAACTGAGTGTCTACGACCGCGCCGACGTGGGCAAAATCATCGAGTCGCTCAAATCCATCGAAGACCTGGAGGAAATCAACCAGATACAGTGACCATTCTCCATATCTACTCACAACAAACTACAAATCTACTTATGAGACTGACAATGATGCTACTGGCCCTGGCAGCCGCTACCGCCACCATGGGCGCCAACAAGTATGACAACCCCGACACGCTCTTCGTCGCGCGCGACGGCACCGCCGAGTTCCGCAACATCGCCGACGCCATCGAGGTGTGCCGCGCATTCATGGACTACCACAAGGTCATCTACGTGAAAAAAGGCACTTACAAGGAGAAACTCATCATCCCCTCGTGGCTCGACAATATCGAGATTGTGGGCGAGGATGTGGAAAAGACCATCATCACCTACGACGACCACGCCAACATCAGGATGGAGGGCACCGAGAAGGGCATGGGCACCTTCCGCACCTACACCCTCAAGATTGAGGGCAACGGCATCACTCTCAAGAACATCACCATCGAGAACAACTCCGCACGACTCGGACAGGCAGTGGCGCTGCACACCGAGGGCGACAGGCTGACCTTCATCGGATGCCGCTTCCTCGGACATCAGGACACCGTCTACACGGGAAAGGCCGGCACACGCCTCTATTTCCACCAATGCTACATCGAGGGCACCACCGACTTCATCTTCGGACCCTCCACGGCATGGTTTGAGGACTGCACCATCAAGAGCAAGGCCAACTCCTACGTCACCGCCGCCTCCACTCCCGCCGACGTGCCCTACGGCTATGTGTTCAGCCACTGCCGCCTCACTGCCGACGAGGGCATCGACAAAGTCTACCTCGGCAGACCCTGGCGGCCCTATGCCTATACCTTATTTATTAATTGTGAACTGGGCAAGCACATCGTGCCCGCCGGATGGCACAACTGGGGCAACAAAGACAATGAGACCACGGCACGCTACATGGAATACGGCAACACTGGCGCGGGAGCCGATGCAGCCAACCGCGCTCCCTGGAGCAAGCAACTCAGCAAGAAAGAGGCTGCCGCCATCACCAAGGAGCGGGTGTTCGCCGTCAGCAGCGTGTGGAAGCCCGGAGAATAGACGCCCCCGGAATCTTAAATTTACAATAAATATATTAAAATTTTTAAAAAGTGCGAAAAATATCATATTCCGACGTGATATTTTTCGTACTTTTGGCAAAGTATTTCTAAGGATACAGAAACCGAGGCGGCCGGCCTGAGAAGGAATGTCGCCATACAAACTACAGAACCAGAAAATTTCAGGGGAAATCTCTTATCATATAGGAAAATCTCTTATTATATAAGTATCACTAAACACAACTAAAACAAACGTTTATGTATCAATCAATCAAAAGAGCCTCTGTGGCTTTATGCTTGAGCCTGTTGTGCTTTCTCGCCTATGCGCAGAAAACCATCACAGGTACTGTGACAGACGTGTCGGGCGAACCGCTCATCGGAGCCACCGTCTCACTGGGAGGTGCCAATGGTGTCATCACCGACATCGACGGCAACTTCACGCTCTCTGGTGTCAGCAACGGCGCCACACTGACTGTCACCTACATCGGCTATCAGACAAAGACCGTCAAGGTGGACAGCCGCAACAACTACGCCATCGCCCTTGAGGCCAACGACAAGTCGCTCGACGAGGTCGTGGTCATCGGCTACGGCACAGTGAAGCGCCGCGACCTGACAGGTGCCGTGGCGTCGGTCACCGGCGAGACACTGGCCAAGAACCCTGTGGCCAACGTGGCACAGGCACTGCAAGGACAGTTGCCCGGCGTCTCCGTCATCTCGCAGGACGGCCGCCCGGGAGCCACCATGTCGATCCGCGTGCGCGGCGGCGGCTCCATCACCCAGTCCAATGAGCCGCTCTATGTGGTCGACGGCGTGGTGACCGGACGTATCGACGACATCCCTGCCGATGACATCGAGAGCATCGACGTGCTCAAGGACGCCGCCTCTACCGCCATCTACGGTGCCTCGGGTGCCAACGGTGTGATCCTCATCACCACCAAGAGCGCCAAGGAGGGCAAGACGCAGGTGAAATACAACATGTACTACCAGGCCAAGGAGAAGCCGGCACAGCTCGACGTGCTCGACGCCTACGACTACGTGCTGCACACCTGGAGCTATGCCACCGCCTACGGCGAGTCCTACGGCGACAACGTGGCCAAGTATTTCGGCCTCGGCTCCAAATACGGCAACCATATCAACGACTACAAGGGCGTGAGCACCCACAACTGGGTAGACGACCTGATGGACAGCTCACACGCATGGAACCACGACGTCTCCATCAGCGGCGGCTCACAGGCCACCAAATACCGTGCCTCCGTCAACTACATGAACGACACGGGCGCACGTATCAACACCGGTTTCCGCCGCTGGAACGCCAGCTTCAAGTTCCAGCAGGACCTCAGCAAGAGCCTCAAATGGGACGTCGACGCACGCTACAGCGAGATGCGCTTCCGCGGCACACGCTACAACACCGCCACCTCGGCCTATCAGTTCCGTCCCGTCGACAATCCCCTCGGCGCCGACGCCGACCCCTCGCAGATGGGACAGGGTTCCTCGTTCGTGGAGTATTCACGCAACCCGCTCGACTACACCAAGAACTACGACCAGTATACCGACATCAACCGCCTGCGCGTCAACACCGGCCTCACATGGACCATCATCAAGGGCCTCATCGCCAAGTCGGAGATCGGACTCATGCGCGGATGGCAGGAGCGCCAGACATGGGACGGCGGCAAGGCCGACCAGGGCTACAGCTCGGCCAACCTCTACAAGAACAACAGCTACAGCGTGCGCTGGTCGTCTACCCTCAACTACAATGTGCAGGGCCTGGGCGAAGACCACAGCCTCGGCTTCCTCGTAGGCTATGAGCTGGTGGCCGACAAGAGCAACTACAACAACATCTACGGCTACGGCTATCCCTCTGAGTTCTCGATGAAAGACGCCTTCGGCATGATCAACTTCACCGGCAAGACCAAGGGCAGCGAGGGACTCGACAAGTTTGACAACGTCATCGGCGAGCCCAAGCACGTGCAGTCCTACTTCGGACGTGTCAACTACTCCTACAAAGGACGCTACCTCCTCACCGCCACCTTCCGTGCCGACGGTTCGTCACGCTTCGCGCCCAACAAGCACTGGGGCTACTTCCCCGCTGTGGCCGCCGCATGGCGCATCTCCGACGAGGCTTTCATGGAGGGCACACGCGACTGGCTCGACAACCTGAAGTTCCGCCTGTCATACGGTACCTCTGGCAACGACAATATCTCCGCTGCCCTCTGGCGCGAGACATGGACCACCAAGACCATCTCCGTCGACGGTGTCAACAAGGTCGTCTACCAGCCCGGTGAACTGATGGCCAACCCTGACCTCAACTGGGAGACCACCACTTCGCGCAACGTCGGTCTCGACTTCGGAATCCTCAGAGGTAAAGTGCGCGGCAGCCTCGACCTCTACTGGAACACCACCAAGGACATCCTCATGAAGGTGCCTATCGACCCCTCCACTGGCTACAGCTACCAGTACCAGAACGTGGGCCAAACCTCCAACCGAGGCGTCGAGCTCGCCCTCTTCTATGAGGCTGTCCGCACCAAGGACTTCGGACTGAGCTTCAACCTCACCTACAACTACAACAACAACCTGGTCGACGAGATCAACCCCGATATCGACGTCAATCCCGACACACACACCGGATGGGGCTCGTCGATGCGTAAGCCCTACTACGACTACATCATCCGTCCGGGATACCCCGTGGGCACCATCCAGGGCTTCGAGAGCAATGGATTCTATACCCTCGACGACTTCGACTATGCCAACGGCGTCTATACGCTGAAAGCCGGCGTGCCCGACACCAAGAGCATCATCAACTATCCCGCCGACGCCTTCAAGGGCCACAAGGCCGAAGGCCAGAACGCTTTCCCGGGCATGGTGAAGTTTAAGGATGTCAACGGGGACGGTACCATCGACGACAGCGACGCCACGGTCATCGGCAAGGCACAGCCCCACCACACTGGCGGCTTCAACATCAACGGCAACTACAAGAACCTCGACTTCTCGCTCGGATTCACCTATCAGATTGGCGGCAAGGTCTACAACGCCAACGCCATGCACGACATGATGGGCGACAAGGACAACAGCCTCGGCGCCAACCGCCTCGACATCGTCAAAGACTGCTACCGCATCTACGACATCGCCGCCGACGGCAACATCGTGGCCGTGACAGAGCCCGAGGCACTGCGCGCTCTCAACGCCGGTGCCAAATATGCACTCCCCTACTCCGAATACGGACTCGCTTCGTCGGAGTTCATCGAGGATGCCTCCTACCTGCGTCTGAACACGCTGACTGTCGGCTACACCTTCCCCAAGACATGGCTCGGCAAGGTGGGCATCAACAACGTACGTGTCTACTTCACCGGCGCCAACCTGTTCTGCCTCACCGGCTACAGCGGCCTCGACCCCGACGTGAACACCAACATGAATGCCGGCGGCGACGGATTCCCCACACCGTTCTACGACTATCAGGCCTATCCGAAAACTCGCAGCTACACCTTCGGACTCAACGTAACTTTCTAAACATTCAAGGAGAAACAACATGAAAAAGATAGCATTTATTACATTGGTTGCGGCAAGCGTCTTCTCACTGACATCGTGCGATGACTACCTGGAGACAAGCTCACCCTCAACAGTAGACGCCAATTTCGTCTTCTCCAACATGGTGACCGCTCATGCTGCCATGGACGGCGGATATGAAGCCTGGCGAGACATCCTGCAGAACGGTGTCTTCGGCGACGGACTGTGGTATGCCGCCGACGTGGCTGGCAGCGACATCATGCGCCACCCCGAGGCCTTCTCCAACCAGCCCGGACGCCACTATCCCGAGAGCTTCTACCAGAACGGCGACTACGCCGCCAAATACGGTCTGCTCTCCTACCTCAAGGAAGACGACATCTATGCCAAGCTCTTCAACGTGGTGAGCAAGGCCAACGCCATCATCACCGCCGTGAAGAACATGAACGACTATGAGGAGAAAATCGCCAACGCCACCGCCGCCAACAGCCTCAGCCAACTCTACGGTGAGGCCGTGGCACTGAAGGCCTCCGCCTACCGCGAGCTTATCAAGAACTGGGGCGACGTGCCCTATCAGGCACAGCTCGGCGAGTCGGCCGGCGGCCTCGCTCCCCGCGACTCCATCTACGACGTCATCCTCGCCGACCTCATCGCCATCGAGCCGCTGATGTATCCGCTCGGCAGCTGCCCCGACTACGAGGCTGGCGTGAAGAACTACTTCTCGCAGACCTATGTGCAGGGCCTCATCGGACGTATCGCCCTCGAGGCCGGCGGCTACCAGACCCGCCGCGGCGACATCACGCCCAAAGACGGCCAGGGCAACGTGCTCACCATCGAGAAGAAAGGCACCGAGAACAACGGCGCCTCCTACGGACGCCGTGCCGACTGGCAGAACTTCATGAACATGGCCAAGACCTACTTCAAGAAGGTCATCGACAACCCGGGCAACGTCAAGTTCAGCCCCTCCTACGACACCTTCTTCCTCCAGATGCATGAGGGCGACGCCACCTATGCCGACGAGTCCATCTACGAGGCTCCCATGCAGCAGGGCGGCGGCAACGACGCACGAAGCTACTCCTTCGGACGTCCCTCCGACGGTGGCTCCAAGAACGCCTATCCCTGCAAGGCCTACGGCCAGGGGCGCATCAACCCGGCATTCTACTATGGTATGTTCGACCCGAAAGACGTGCGCCGCGACGTGTCGTGCACCGTCACCGGCAGCACCGGCAAGGGCACTGAGCGCCTCATCCCCTTCAAGCCCAACTCGAAGGCCAGCGGCGGCGGCATCTCCACCAACAAGTGGGACGAGAACCGCCAGAGCAATGTGTGGACGGCCAACCAGCGCAAGGCAGGCTTCAACCAGCCCTACATGCGCCTCTCTGAGATCTACCTGGGCTATGCCGAGGCCTGCGCCGCCACCGGCGACAACGGCAATGCACGCACCTATCTCGACAAGATCCGCAACCGCGCCTTCCCCAACGGCGGCGCCAACACCGATGCCTTCATCGCCAAGTCGGGCTCTCTCTACAACGCAATCATCGACGAGCGCGGATTTGAGTTTGCAGGCGAGGGCGACCGTCGCTTCACACTCATCCGCTCAGGTCTCGTGGGCGAGAAGATCAAAGCTGTCAAGGAACTTACCCGTGCCATGCTCGACGGCCTCAAGACCAACGGATACTATGAGTTTGAAAACGGCAATGTCATCTCCAACTATGTGTGGACCAAACTGGTGGACGCCAAGTCGCTCTACGGATACCGGCTCACAGGCATCACACCGGCAGGCATGGAGAACGACCCCGTGCTCGCTCCCGGATGGCGCGGACAGAACAACGACTGGGAGGCCTACGGACTGAAATACGGTTCAAGCACACCGGCCACCAACCTCGCCATCAAGGGTCTCTTCTCACGCATCAGCGACGAGGAGGCTGCAGCCCTCGAGGCCGACGGCTATGCCAAAGAGAACTGGGGCATCGACCTGGTCAGCAACGACGACGAGTACTACAAGTATCTCTTCCTCGACTACGACTATGTGAAGGCTCCTATCTACTTCTGGCCCTTCACCCCCAACGTGATGACCACCGGCGGATTCACCAACGGATACGGATTCTCACAAGGACAGTGAGCCGTCATTCCACAGCATTCCAACAAAAGGTCTGGAGTCCCTGCCGGGAGTCCAGACCTTTTGCTTTCTACGCCACTGCCCACGCCTATCCACGCCATCCAGGGCAGTCGGGCTGACATGGGAACACCCGGCAAAATAATCCGCTGTCAGTGATTCTTTTGCAGCCTATGCTTGATCACCCGGAGAGATTCTGGCAATATACCCATCATTTGACTGATTTCCATATTGCTTTTTCCCATATCATTCAGTATCAGAAAAAGGATATTGCGCATTGTGAAATGCTTGTTTTTATACCTCCTTTCTATTGCTTCATATTCTTTCATATGAACAACCTTATAATATTCCAGGAAACACTTATAGTCATCTTTGCTCCAAGAAACGATGGCTTTGTTTTGGAGGATATCATCATAGAGGATTTTTCCGCGATTGAGTTTTGGTGAAGCTTTTTCAACAATGTCAGCGATCTCCTGCCTCAACATCTCTATCTGCTGCCTGGCTTCCATGCAAGAGGCTTCCAAGTCTGAGTTTTTTCTGACATAATCCTCTATTCGCGCTTTCATTTCATCTTTTTGCTTCTCCTCATGCTCACCAGAAGATTTTAGTTGACTTATCTGCAGGGTATAATCAGCGATCATGGATTGGTATCTGCTGATGTCATGCTCTGCGATGCTGCATTGTGCTGAAAGCTGATTGATTTCATTATTATATTGGCTGATAAGCATTTGGTGCTTCGCCATCTGCAATCTTAAACGGTTTCTTTTGTATCTGACATACCCTATCAGAAGCAGTACTAATAGAACGAGAATAAGCGTTGCAATCATCCACCTCATCAATTTGCTCTCATAGAGATGGTTGAGTGCTTCCTCGTCATATTTCTGCTGCATCTCCTGGATAGTACGGTCTTTCAGCACAGATGTCATACTGTCCCTGATGGTGTAGATGCGGTACATGCGCTCGCAGGCATCCTCCAAATTTTTCTGGTGCTTCAAGTCATATTGAAGCATGTTGAACATGATGATGTCCCTTGTACCGTCGTCATCCATCAGGAAGGCTTTCTGCCATAGCTTGTAGGCTTCGTCATCATTCCCTTCCTCAGTGTAGACTTCGGCAAGGGAGACCAGAGTGTTAGGGATCTCCTCAAGCGACAAAGACTCTTCGAAATATTTCCTTGCATGTTGCAAGTCTCCATTCTTGATATACATGAACCCTATGCAGTTGAGAAAATGTGGCAGGTCCTGCGGGTAGATGTCCTCAAGCCTTGGTATCAGTTCCTTCGTGTATTTTGTGAGACTGTCCACCTGCCCCATCTTTTGAAAAGCCTTGCTCATATTGAAATATGAATAGGCTATCCAATTTTTATTCCCCGACTTGAGCGCATAATCAAGAGCTTTTCTGGCATAGCCTAACTGCAAGTTAGAGTTGCCGTTGCGATTGTTGATCTTTACCATAGACTCCGCTATCTTGTAGCGCAGTCCCAAGTCTTTACTCTTGCCGGACACCTCCTCTGCCTTTTTATAGAACTGTATGGCTCGTATGTCATCGTTTCTTTCACGCAATAAGGATGCCTTGTAATAATAGGCGTTGGCTAACCTATCCGCATCACCCCCATGCTCATAGAAGCTGATGGCCTCGTCGATGACAGAGTCATTGGGGAGAGTGCTGTATGTCAAGTAGCTGGTCTGTACCAAGAGCAACCGGTAGTGTGCCAAATCTTTTTCATCATCAAATTGCGGGTCAAGCTTCATCACCTCTTGGTATGCAGAGTCATATTTCTCTGCCACCACGAGAGAGTCCACCTCGTCCAGCAGTCTTGATTTGGATGAGGTGTTGCATCCCATGAGCAACAACGCCGTCATAAACAGCAAAGCGAATCTCATAAAGTCTGTTCTATTTTCACAAAGATTGTGCAAAGATACGTTTTTAAAATGATATAATCACCAACAACAGTCTCGTCAATCATCATTCAATCCTGTTTTTAGGCGATTCAAGCGTTACATTTTTGCGCCATAAATATTCATAATCAATCATAAACTATTGATTCACAGATAAATATGATCATTTTAAAATGTAACGCCCCATTTGAAAAAAATAGCGGTCTTCCATTGTTTCAAACAAAAATATTCTATACATTTGCAGCATGAATTTTCAGTTAAAATGATATAGCTATGAAAAAAGTCATTATTACATTGATTTCATTTTTGGTGCTGGCATATATGCCAACAGCATCGTTTGCCAAGAAGACAATCTATATCGGGAATCAAACAAGCTCGGAACCATCCGGCCCGAGAAGAGGAGCTGAAATAGACTTTTTGACTGTTGATGTAGATCAAGAATCATGTGAGTTGATCATCACATTGACTGATGATGTGCAAAATTTAGAATTATATCTGACGAAAAATGGGGTAACTTACGAAGAAGATGAATTAGATGGTGTATCGGGACAGACCATGATTTACAATTTGGAGAATTATGAGACTGGTGAATACACTCTTACTATCGAAGTAGACAATGTCATCATCTCTATGATCTCTGTCATCTTAGAAGAATGACTCACGCAGAGAGAAGGACTCTTGATTGTTCAGAATTTCCATCTTTCTCACTATGAGAGGGTATTGGCTCATGGCAATCACAGCTCCAGGCCCATGAGGGTGAAACACCGCATTGCTGCAAGACCACCCTCATGCACTACCACGTCCTCCGCCACATGGCCAAAGAGCTTTCAAATGCAAGAAAGAAGGCTCGACGATCAATGTTTCAAAGACAAAAGTGCAACAAATTTATACCAAAATTTTAAAAACATGATTTAATCGCGTTCGTAAACTGCTGATTTTCAACTTCTTATTAAGCAGGTGTAAAACAGGTGAAAAAATTTCTCTCTGCAAAGTTTATAAATTGGACAAAAATATCTAATTTTGAATCCGTAACATCTAAATTCTATACTCCCGGCAAAACCACCTATGAAAAAAAGTGATTCTATCATTCCTTCTCATCAAAGTTTGTGCATGAAGCAGCCACGCACAATCGAAAGTGTTCCAGAATGGAAACACGCCAAGCCCGAACCGGCCCTCCCACGTCGGACTGTCTGTTGCCTCTGCGGCGTGTAACCAAATATATTTTTCTCGACATGAAACACTGCATATCACTATGACACGAAAAAGGAAGAAAGGCAACAGGCTCTCGTCGCTCACCGACGACGCGGGCGCCGTCACCCTGCAGGGGGCGGCGGACGTCGCCCCCTACGCCGGCACCGGAGCCTTCTCCTACGACAGCCGGGGAAGGCTGACGCGGGACATGACGAGGGGCATCACCCGCATCACCTACA
>CADBLU010000087.1 GCA_902795605.1 uncultured Prevotellaceae bacterium
GCACTCATTTGTGCTGGAACTGAAATACCTGCCGTCAAAAGCCACCGACGCCGAGTTGGCGGCTGCCCGCGAGACGGCCATCGGCCAGATTACACGCTATGCGGAGAGCGTGAATGTGGAGCGCACCGCCGGACACACGAAGGTGCACCACCTCGTCCTCATCTGGCGCGGCATGGATCTCGCCGTGGCCGAGGAACTGACGTAACAGTTTGCTAAAAAACCATCAATCACACTCATACAGACACCATGAAAGAGAACAATCCACAATCTCTGTCAGGCGGAGGCGACACGCCAGCCACCACAAAAGTAATTTATCTTGCAGGCGGATGCTTCTGGGGCACAGAGCACTACTTCAAGATGATAGAAGGAGTGACCGCCACCGAGGTGGGCTACGCCAACGGCATCACCGAGAACCCGACCTATCAGGAGGTGTGCACTGACAAGACACAGTTTGCCGAGACCGTCAGGGTGGTCTACGACCCGACGAAAGTGGGCCTGCGCTTCCTGCTCCAGATGTATTTCAAGGCCATCGACCCTACCAGTGTCAACCAACAAGGGCACGATGTGGGTTCGCAGTACCGCACCGGCATCTACTATGTCGACGAGGACGACCTGCCCGTCATTGAGGCGGTCTGGCAGGCTGAGCAAGAGAAATACGAACAACCGTTGGCCGTGGAGAAACGGCCGTTGGAGAATTTCTACACAGCCGAGGAATACCATCAGGACTACCTCGACAAGAACCCCGACGGCTACTGCCACCTGCCTCTCTCACTCTTTGAGTTTGCCAAGAAAGCAAAACCCGAGCCTTAATCCATTCTGCGGAACAAAACCGCGGTACGCTTGCCGATAAAAGCACGCCTGCCAACAAAAGCATACCTACCAATAAAAGAGAAACACATCAGCCCCAAGAATACGATGAAAAATAGCCACTACACACGCATCCTGCTGGCAGCCATCGCACTGTTAGCAGCCGCCACCGTCAAGGCCGGCAAATATGAGAATTTCAAGGTCTCCACCTACATCCGTGCCCAGGACGTGGCTCGCATGGAGGACGAGAAGTTCCTCAAATCCACCTGGGAGACCGTGAGCACTCAGGTGGACCTCGACAAAATCTATTTAGAGACGCACCGCGATGCCTTTACCGTGCCCGAAAAGACCCTCAACAAAGTGAAGAAGTTTTTCCTCTCGAAAGGCCTCGAGGTGGGCGGCGGCATCACCTTCACTCGCTCTGAGCCCACCGACTTCGAGACATACAGCTATGCGCGTGAGGAGGAGCGGCAACAGGTGAAGCAGATATCAGAGTTCACCGCAAAACATTTCAACGACTTCATCCTCGACGACTTCTTCTTCATCGACCTTAAAAACGATGATGAAATCGCCGCCAAAGGCAACAAGAGTTGGACAGAATACCGGTTGCGGCTGATGGCTGACGCCGGACGCGAACTGGTGCTCAACCCCGCCAAGGCCGTCAACCCGAAGGTGAAGGTCATCATCAAATACCCCAACTGGTATGACCATTTCCAGGGATTGGGATTCAACTTAGAGGAAGAGCCCACCTATTTCGACGGTATCTGGACAGGAACGGAGACCCGCGACCCAGGTTCGGCACAACACCTGCAGAACTACCTGAGCTACAACATTGTGCGCTACTTCGACGACATCGCGCCTGGGCGCAATGGCGGCGGATGGGTGGACGCCGGCGGCATCCACATGAGCATGGACAGATATGCCGAACAGCTCCATCTCACCATGCTGGCACGGACTCCTGAGATTATCCTCTGGAACTATATGCAACTGGCAGAGGTGAAGATCACTCCCGCCATGAGGGCACCGTGGCAGACTGACGGCGGCAACAGTTTCCGCTACGACGATATGATAGTTCCCTTCACCAAAGACGGGAAGACCATCACACCCACCACCATGGCACGCTTTGCCCACCACACCCTCCACCAGACAGACAAACTGGTGGGCAAACTCGGCCATCCCGTCGGACTCGTCTCCTACAAGCCCTTCCACTCCACCGGAGAGGACTTCCTGCAGAACTACCTCGGGATGATCGGCCTGCCCATGGATATGCACCCCCAGTGGACTGAAGGCAGACAGCAGATACTGCTCACACAGCAGGCCGCCAAAGACCCGCAACTCGTGGAGAAAATCAAACGGCAACTGAAAGGCGGCGGTGACGTCATCATCACCACCGGACTGCTCAAGATGCTCAAGGAACCGCTGGCCGACGTGGCCGAACTGTATTGCGGCGACCTCAAGGCCATCGTCAACGACTTCGGATACTTTGGTAAGGCAGAGCGGGAGTTCATCATCCCACAGGTGAAATATTTCACCAACGACGCGTGGGAGGTGGTCAGCGCCGGCAGGCCGCTCAACGGCGGGGTCTCGGGATACCCCATCCTGCTTCGCGACACCTACTCCAAAGGGATGCTCTTCGTGCTCACCATCCCCGATGACTTCGGCAACCTCTACGACTTCCCCGCACCCGCACTCAACATCATCCGCCGCGCCATGAGCAAAGACGTGGGAGCCTATATCGAAGGACCGTCGAAAGTATCCCTTTTCCCCTACGACAACCGCACTATGGTGGTGGAGAACTTCAACGACACAGCCGTCGACCTGCGTGTGGTCGTCAACGAGAAGGTGAAGACGCTGCGCAACCTCATCACAGGAGAGCAAATCACACCCGCCAGCGTGACCTACAGCCGGCACCGCTTCTACGGATATACCGACGGGCAGACGGTGTTTGAGCTACGCCTGCCGGCACACAGCTATGCAGGACTGGCCTACTGACACCACGCCCGAAGGCAGGATATCCACCTGTCTGTTCACTTTGTCTTGAAAAAAGACAGAAATTCCATACCCGAATAACTCATAAATGGATAATTTTATCTATATTTGCAGATAAGAACTCTCCGTCGACGCGAGAGAACTAACAACTTTAAAAAAGACGATTATGAAAAAGACACCGACACCCCATATCGGGGCACAATTTGGCGATATCGCCGAGACAATGATTATGGCGGGCGACCCGCTACGCGGCAAGCTCATGGCCGAGAGATTCCTCGACGACCCTGTGCAGTTCAACAACGTGCGAGGCATGCTCGGATTCACCGGCACCTACCAAGGCAAGCGCATCAGCGTGATGGGACACGGCATGGGCATGCCATCTATAGGCATATATACCTATGAGCTGTACAACTTCTACGACGTGAAGACCATCATCAGGGTAGGGTCGGCAGGTGCGATACACAACGACCTGCATATCGGCGACCTGGTCATCGCCGAGGGAGCCTGCACCAACTCCAACTACGCCTTGCAGTATGAGATGCCTGGCACCTATGCGCCTATCGCCAACTTCGAACTGCTCAGGAAGGCCGCCGAAGCCTGCGACCGCATGGGATACAACTACAAGGTGGGCAACGTGCTCTCGTCGGATGTCTTCTATTCCGACAACCCGCACAATGACAAATGGATGGCCTTGGGAGTGCTCGCAGTGGAAATGGAAATCGCAGCCCTCTATATGAACGCCGCCCGCTCAGGCAACCGCGCACTGGGCATCTGCACCATCTCCGACCATATCCTCACCGGTGAGGCAACGACTGCCGAAGAGCGGCAGAACACCTTCACACGCATGATGGACGTGGCCTTCTCGCTGATTTAGACAGTGATTTAGACAGAGGCAACGGCCACCGCCTCAAAGAGAAGCTCCACCAGGCGAGGCACACCATAGCGCACGATATCCTCCTCACGCACCCACTGATAGCCGTCGGGAAGCTGCGGACGCTCGTCGGGGCACCACAGATAGAAATCGGCCAGCAGGATGCGGTGGGTGAGGATGTGGCGCACGTCCTTTGCCAACAACCGCAGACGACCTTCGGGCAGACGGTCCTCCACCAGATAGGGCTCCCACAACCCTTGCCAGATGTCTCCGGCACCCCTCCGACGCAGCGCCGTCTCACCGTCATATCGGATATAGATATAGGTGAGGCGGCGCTCTGTCACCTTCACCTTTCTCAGTTTGACGGGCAACGATGCCACCCGCCGCTCACGCCACGCCACACACGACTCCTGCAAAGGGCAAGCCACACAACAAGGGCTTGCCGGGACACACTGCGTGGCGCCGAAATCCATCATCGCCTGATTGTAGTCGGCCGCGGCCGACACCGGCAGCAGCGACTGCGCCAGCGCCCCGAACTCCTTCTGCCCGGCCGTAGTGTTGATGGGGGTGGCAATGCCGAAATGACGCGCGAGCACACGGAACACGTTGCCGTCGACCACAGCCACGGGCAATGCGAAGGCGAAACTGCCGATGGCGGCCGCGGTATAGGCCCCTACCCCCTTCAGCGCCAGCAGGCCCTCATAGGTCCGCGGGAAACCGCCAGCATCGACCACCTGCCGCGCAGCCTCATGCAAGTGCCGCGCACGCGAATAGTAGCCCAGTCCCTGCCACTCACGCAGCACCTCGTCCTCGCTGGCGGCAGCAAGCGCCTCCACCGTGGGCCACCGCCGCATGAACCGTTCCCAGTAGGCACGTCCCTGCTGGATGCGCGTCTGCTGGAGAATCACCTCCGAGAGCCAGATGGCATAAGGGTCGCTCGTCTCGCGCCACGGCAACTGCCGGCCGTGGTGCACGAACCATCCGAGGATGGCCGACGTAAAAGGATGTAGCATCGCGTTGTCTTTCATCTCAAGCACATGTGGCCGTTCATTTCAGGTGGATGATGTCGCTCCAACGCGTCGTGGGATTCTTGCTCCTGAAATCATGGCGGATAGCGTTGGCGAAAACGTCCGCCTTGCCTTTACCGCCATGCCGCGTGTATTGCTGCGACCCCAGCACCACCGTCTCCGTGCCGTTGACACGGTTGATGCGGTCGACCACGGCATCGAGGCGCATCCGCCGCTTGATCTGGTCGGCACTGACATCGAAGAGGTCCTGCTGTATCGCATTATCGGGACTGATACCCATCACGATCACGCCAGCTTTCTTATACTGATAGCCCGGGATGTAGATTTGCCGGAGCACCTCATGGGCCGCCTCCACTATCGTGATGGTGGAAGCCGACGGCGTGACCAGGCGCTTCTCCTGAAAATTCCAATACTGCGGGAGGTCTTCGCGGAAGGCGTTGGTGTGAAGGAATACGCTGACCACAGAGGCCATCGTGTGCTGGCTGCGCAGTTTCTGAGCGCAGCGGGCGGCATAGTTGGACACGTGAGTCATCAGACCGTCGAGGTCGGAAATCATGCCGTTGAAACTGCGGCTGGTGCAGATACTCTTCTTCTTCGCCATCTCCTCGTCGGGCACACAGTCCTCACCGTTCAGTTCACGCCATGTGCGGAGGATGACCACATTGTTGAAGACAGCACGCACCCAGTCGCCGTGATGAGCGGCAAAGTCGTAGGCTGTTCGCACACCCATGCTCTGCAGACGGGCGGCATAGCGGCGGCCGATGCCCCACACCTCCTCGATGGGATAGAGCCGCAGCGCCTTCTCGCGTTTCTCGTCGCTGTCGATGACGCAGCAGTGGCGGTAGCCCGGATATTTCTTGGCAAAATGACTCGCCATCTTGGCAAGCGTCTTCGTGGGCGCGAGGCCGATACTGACAGGCATGCCCACGCACCGCTTGACTTTCTCATGCAGACGCTCGCCCCACTGTTTCAGGTCGAGATGGTCCATGCCGTCGAGACAGACAAAGCACTCGTCGATGCTGTAGCGGAAATAGGCGGGTGCCTCATGGCGGATAATCTCCACCACACGGCCCGTGAGTTCACCGTAAAGTTCGTAATTAGAGGAAAAGACGGCCACCTGCTGAGGCGGAAACTGCTGTGCCAGTTGGAAATAGGGCATGCCGGCCTTGATGCCCAGGCGCTTTGCCTCGTTCGACCGCGCCACGACACACCCGTCGTTGTTGGAAAGCACAACAACGGGCTTGCCGTTCAGGTCGGGGCGAAACACTCGCTCACACGACACATAGCAGTTGTCGCAGTCGATGATGCCGTACATATATCGCTATTTCTTCCAGTTTCGGATGGTCCACACCACGACGCCCCAGACCTCAAAGTCGTCGGACTCCTCTATGCGGATGGGCTTGAAAGCCTTGTTCGCCGGGCGGAGCTCGATATACCCCTCGGCTTTGTGAGAGAGGTCAAGATACTTGATGGTGAACTCGTTGTTGACATACCCCACCACCACGTCGCCGTCCTCGGCAGACAAGGAGCGGTCGATGACGGCGATATCACCGTCGCAGATGCCGGCATCAATCATGGAGTCGCCCTCCACCCTGCCATAGAATGTCGACTCGGGGTTGCGTATCAGGTCGCGGTTGAAGTCGAGACTGTCGTGCAGATAGTCATCGGCAGGCGACGGGAATCCCGCCACGATGCCGGGAGCGAACTGCAGGTCGAGCCTGCCTTTGAAGTCGCCTGTGATAATTCGGATATTTGACATAAGCAGTATCTCTCTGGTCGAAAGTGATGCCACCCAAGACTCTGGGGGCAAAGATAAGGCGGGGGTGTCTCAAATCATGGCACATGCTCCCGGAAAAAGAGTCCCGCAGAAAAAAAACGGCTGCAGCCTGCCGACTACTGCCACCGGAAGATATAGCAGACGGAGAGCACCAGTTCGGCAGCCATCACATAGAGCACTATCAGCGGAGCGGCACTGGCGATACCGTCGGACAACGCACGCACCACATCCGACGTGTTGCGGAGCACACCGGCAAGCACCCCGTAGGTGATGGCGGCAACCGCCACGCAGAAAGCCAACGTAGGAATGAGGCTACGGCTGAAACTGCTGGGGAACAGCTGGCCCGTGGCACTCAGCAGGGCTGCATGAGGGACAAACGAGATGAACGCGATGACACCGAGGAAAAGGAGCAACAGCACTGCCGTGACACGCAGAGCGAACGTCTGCCGATAGGTGCGCATCACCTTGGGCGGCCAGAGCACCGTGGTGATCTTCGACGCCCTCAACGCCCCATAAGCCATGGCTGAGACCAGTATCCACACGAGCGGCGGCGAGGCCACGTTGCTGGCAAACGTGCCCCAAAACCACCTGATACCCTCATTGCTGAGCAAGGAGCGCACCACCGACTCCGGCCACGCGGCATTGACAAGCCACGACACCAGAAAGAGCGACACCTGCATGGCTGCGATGACCAGCACGGTGACCGCGAGTGCGCCAAATGCCCTTTCAGTCCTCATCAGGCAACAGGTTGTCGATATCGAGAATCCTCAGTTCGCAGGCCTTCACCACAAGCCGGGTGGCATTCACGCCATAGCCACCGTTGCCGTTAGGGAAGAGTTTCTGCACCAATTCGTTCTGCCGTTTCTCAAGGCTCTTCACGCCGAAAGGCATGCCACGGAGATTGGTGATCTGCTCCTTGGTATAGCCCAAGGCAAGATGGCGCAGGAACCGCTCGTCGTATTCGTCAATCTCATAGTTGACCAGGGCTTCCTGACGCATCAGCTGACTGCCTACGCTATACTTGAACCGCTCTACAATCTTCTCGAGGATAGGTTGGTTGAACACCAGTTGCTTGCCGTTCATCACACTGAGCACGTCGCCACGGGTGAGCAGCTCGCCTGTCTTGAGGATGATGCCGTCGGCACCGGCATCGAGCACGTCGACCCACAACTTCTCATTAAGTATCTCGCCGGTGAAGATCAGCACCTTCACCTCGCGATACATCTCCTTGGTCTGACGGCAGATCTCCACGCCCACCGTGGTGGAACCGCCGAGTCCCAGGTCGAGCAGCACCAGGTCGGGCAACTGCTGCTTGATCAATTTCCAATAGGCGGCCTCATTGTTGGCCGTGCCGATGATCTGCGCCTCGGGGATTTCATTGCGGATGATGCCCTCGGTGCCCTTGAGCTCGAGCGCCACATCCTCGACGATGATGATTTTGAATGTATCCATATCCATTGATGATTATTGATGATTTCTTCCTAATGTCTTTTGCGCCTTCACCAGTGTCACCACCACATCCGTGCCGCCATGCACGCCAGCCTCGGCCATGATGCCGCAGCCACGGGCATTGGTGCTCTCGCCCACGTCCCTCACAATCTGACGGCAGAGCAGGAAGGGCAGGTTGCCCGGCGCAGGGTCGAACAGCTCATGGCGCTCTTCCTCCGACAATTCCAGTGAAGGGAATGAGACCCTGAACACCACATAGTGGGGATTCTTGTCGGCGACAGAGACCGACATCTGGTCTCCCCCACCCTGTTTCTTGAGCAACTGAAAGAGGTAGCGGAGCATCTGCCTGTCGCCATAGATGGCTGTGGCCGACAGCGGATGCGAGGCCAACTGTGGCAGCAACTCGCCGATAGGCACCGCCACACACTCGGGCTTGACACTCTCCACCTGCCGCATGGCCTGCGCACTGAGCAGCGTGTAGAGCTCCTTGTAGTAATCGGCCAGTTCGGAGATACTCTGCAGTTGGGAGCCTCCCGAGTCGATGAGTGCGCGGATGCGCGAGGGGAAATACATGGTCTCATGCTTCAGCGTACTGAGACAGTTGTCGAGCACGCTGTTGCAGATATGCAACTTGTCGTTCTCCATCTGGCAGCGCCTCACCTCATCTTCGGCCAAGTCGATGTCGGCCATTTTCTCCTGATTGACGGCCATACTGCTCTTGAGCGTGGAAATCAGCTCATCGGCCACCTGCTGCAACGGCTGCGGCAACCGCTCATTGCTGTAGAGTCCACGCCGCCGGCCGCCAATGGGCGGTTCCTGACTGTCGTAGCCCGCCAGGCGCTCTATCTGGGCGAGTTTGTCGGCATCTCCCGCCTCCGACCGCAGCACGCCGTTCATCGCCCTCACCCGCTCCAGGCAGAATCTGTAGTACACCTGATGGCGGTAATAGAGGAAGAAATAGGCCACGAGAATCAAGAGGAAAAGGATGATGAGGATGACGATGGCCATATATTTGTTTGACTGCGACTTCTGCATGCCACGGCAGTAGTCCTCCAGTGTGTCGTCGGCCGACATCTCTTTATAGAGTTGGGTATACACCTTATTATTATATCTGTAGACGGCCCACTCATGAAGGGCGAGTGCCGCCACCGACATCTCATTGCGCAGCAGACGGATGACCTCAAAGTCGACAGGCAGGCGCTCATGATACCACAGGATTTCGGGTTGAAAGACAACCTTGTCGCTCTGCAGCACCAATGTGTCGGTGCCTTGCGGACGGATAAGTTTGTAGGCCTGATTGAACATGCACAAGGCGGAGTCGGCATAGACGAGCGCATCGTCGGGCAGGTCGGCGGCATTACACTCATGCACACGCTCAGCATAACCGCGTGCCCTGCCCAACAGGTCGGCATACGTCGTCTCTGTCGAGGCACTGACGCCTTGGGAGAAAATCAGCATCACCCCGATGAACAGGCGCATCACTCCCTTGGGCAGACGGAAATAGAACCGGCTTCCACGGCCTTTCTCACTCTCCACACCGATGTCGCACACACGGAAGAGTGAACTGATTTTCTTGTATTTCTCTATAATACCCTTGCAGTTGACGAGTCCGAAACCATGGCCGCTCTCACGTGCCACGGCCAGCGACGCCGACGTGGACGTCTGTACGGAAGCGCCCTCGTCATTGGAGATTTTCTTCTCCACACTGAAAGCCTCTGCCATCTGCTCACGTGTCATGCCGATGCCCGTATCAGCCACACTCACCTCCACATAATCGTCGGTGGCGCTGGCCGACACTGTCACCTTCCCTCCCTTGCCGGTGAACTTGCGGGCATTGTCGGCCATCGTGTTGATCATGAAAAGGGTGAGTATCCTGTCGGCTTTCACCCATTGCGCGGTAGGCTCCACCTCCAACTGGATGTCGCGCATCTGGAAGCCGCGACGGCCGTGGGCCACGATATCGAAGAGTGGCTGCAGGGCAAAACTCTCGATGTGAAGGCTCAGTTCGCCCTTGCGCAGTTGTATCCACTGTGTGAGGATATCGTTGTATTCGATGATGCGGTCGGTGAGTTCAGCCACATAGTCATAACGCTCTGCCCTGAGCCGGTCGTCCTCGCTGCCGGTGTTGAGTTTGTGTATCTCATGCAGCATCCGGTCGATATAGGGCGTTATCATGTGGACAAGCGACACCTTGGCACGCTGCTCCAGATTGAGACGTTTGTTGTTGTCGATATGCAGACGGCTCACCGCCATCTGCTCCATCGTATCCTCATAGCGCTCATTGAGCTGCTCCACATAGTGCTGGTTCTCTTTCTTCCACTCCTCAAGAGGTAGGAGGAGCGAGCCGACGGAATTGCGGCGGGCCTCACGACGCCGGAGATAGGAGAAGACAAACAGCATCGCCACACCCAGGAGCACCACCACGACGATGGCGGAGAGCATGATATTGAGCTGCCTGACCGACGCATCGAGCTGGTCGGCTCTCGACTGCAGGTAGAGGTCCTGACGTGTCTTGTCCTGCGTCTCGATATAGTAGTTGCGGTTGCGGTGCGACTCTTCCTTGTTGTTGAGCGCGGCATAGACCACGCTGAGCTGCTCACGGATGGAGGCCACCAGGTCGGGAGCCTTGAAAATGGCCGAGTCGTTGTGGAGGGCACCATTGAGGCAGCCAAGTGCCGACTCAAAATCACCGATATACCAATAGCATTGTGAAAGGGTGCGGTAGGAGCCTGCCATCTGGTAGACATCGCCATAGTCGTGAAAGAGGTCCAGCGAGCGTTGCGCCAGGTTGCCGGCGAGCAGACTGTCGGGCATATCGTCGACATTGACCTGACTGATGGCGGTATTGTTGTCGTCGATGAGTTTCTGTCCCAGCACCGGCACCTGCAGATGCTCACTCATCGCCTGCATGGAGTTGGCCTCCCAAAAAGGATATCCCTGCTCCACGGCTATACGGTAACACTCGAAGAGATAGTCCATCTCTGCCTGATTGATCTCCTCCTGTGTGCCGGTGGTGATGATGCCGCCCGCTCCCACATTATAGTAGTAATTGAGCAGTTGGGCCACATCTCCCCGCACCTCTCCATAAGGGTCTATCTCATTGATGGCATCAAGCGACTGCTGGTCGAGGCCCACATAGTAATAATAAGTGGAAGTGACGATATGAAACTCAGAGCGCGCATAGACCATGCGCCCCCGTTGATGCTCGTTGAGCGTGCCCTCCTCCTCGCTGATGCGCTTCAGGCGCGCGAGGGCACTCTCACGAAAAGTATAAAACTCCTTGTTGTGCGACTGCCGTTGGCAGAGCCTCATCTGCTGGATGTCGGCGACAAGGAGTTCTATCTGGTTGTCGGTGATGGCGTACACCGAGTCGAGTTGGCGGGCAGCCAACTCATACTGCATCCGCGCGATACTCACGAATGCCTTGTTGTTGTAGGCCTCGGCCCGGCCGCTTCCATACGAGGCAGAGGCACGCATGGCCTTGTCGGCATAATAGAGGGTGGAATCGAGGTTGCGGTAGTGGAAATCGTAGGAGATTCCGTTGAGGCGGTCGGCCTTCTCTGTGCCCGCCGTGGTGCACGACACCGACACGGCAACGGCCATCAGTACCGCTGCCATGAGCCTTATGAGGCGACGGATACCGTGCTTGGGACACATCCTCGATTCCTCCTTTATTCAAAGTCAATACCGCCAGACACTTGTTCTGACGGTACCGACTTATCTATTACGAATTATTATCCACGCGCCTTGGCGATGTAGCCCAACGCTTCCTCACACTTGTCGGAGATGGCTTTCCAGTCCTTGGCAGCCACCACTTCCTTGGGGAAGAGTTTCGAGCCCATGCCCACGCAGAAGACACCAGCCTTGAACCAGGCCTTCAGGTTGTCTTCGTCGGGCGACACACCGCCTGTGACCATGATTTTCGACCAGGGCATAGGGGCTTTCAGGCCCTTCACCATGCCGGGTCCCACCACGTCGCCGGGGAACACCTTTGTGAGGTCGCATCCCAGTTCCTGTGCCTTTCCAATCTCCGACACTGTCATGCATCCCGGGCAGTAGGGAATGAGCCTCCTGTTGCACACGGGTGCGATGTCGGGATTGAAGAGCGGGCCTACCACGAAGTTGGCACCGAGTTGGATATAGAGTGCTGCTGTGGGAGCGTCTACCACGGAACCGATGCCAAGGGCGAGCTCGGGGCATTCCTTGTCTGCCCATTTCACCAGTTCGCCGAACACCTCTTGAGCGAAGTCGCCGCGGTTGGTGAACTCGAAAGCCCTGACGCCACCCTCGTAGCAAGCTTTCACCACGTTTTTGCAAGTCTCCAGGTCTTTGTGATAGAAGACGGGCACCATTCCGGTGTCGCTGATTTTCTTCATCACGGCCAGTTTATCAAATTTTGCCATAATATCTATTCTTTATATTCACGTTTGAGATAGTATGTGCCGCTGTCTACGGCCACGAGTTCCCAACCTTCAAAACCCAGTTGGTTCAATTTCTTCTCAACGCCTAATATTTGTGTAAATACTTTATATTCGAACTGTTTCATTACCCTTTATCTTTGAACGCGTCCTGAGGCATCGCCACCGGCGAGGTTCTCCACCTCTTCCTTCGACACCAGGTTGAAGTCGCCGGGGATAGTGTGCTTCAGTGCGGAGGCGGCCACGGCAAACTCCAATGCCTTGCCCTGGTCGTCGGGATAAGTGAGGAGACCGTGGATCAAGCCGCCCGAGAAAGAGTCGCCGCCACCCACACGGTCGATGATGGGCACGATGTCGTAGCGCTTGCTCTGATAGAATTCCTTGCCATTGTAGATGAGGGCTTTCCAGCCGTTGTGAGAGGCCGAGAACGACTCACGCAGCGTGCTCACCACATACTTGAAACCGAAGGTCTCCATCATGCCCTTGAAGATGCCATAGTAGCCCTCGGCATCGGTCTTGCCGCCTTCCACGTCGGCCTCAGGCTTGAAACCGAGGCAGAGCTGTGCGTCCTCCTCGTTGCCGATGCACACGTCGACATATTTCATGAGAGGCTTCATGATGCTCTGTGCCTTCTCCGACGTCCACAGCTTCTTGCGGAAGTTGAGGTCCACGCTCACGGTGACACCATGGCGCTTGGCAGCCTCACAAGCCAGACGGGTGAGTTCGGCAGCCTTGTCGCTGATGGCAGGAGTGATGCCGCTCCAGTGGAACCACTGAGCTCCCTCCATGATCTGGTCGAAATCGAAATCCTCGGGATTGGCCTCGGCGATGGCACTGCCGGCACGGTCGTAGATGACCTTGGAGGGCCTCATCGATGCGCCTGTCTCCAGGAAGTAGATGCCCACGCGGTTGCCTCCGCGGGCGATATAGTCGGTCTTCACACCATAACGGCGCAGTGCGTTGACGGCACACTGTCCGATTTCGTGTTTCGGAAGTTTGGTCACGAAATATGCCTCATGTCCGTAGTTGGCTGCACTCACAGCCACGTTGGCCTCGCCGCCACCATAGACCAC
Organism: uncultured Prevotellaceae bacterium; assembly: GCA_902795605.1. GTDB lineage: Bacteria > Bacteroidota > Bacteroidia > Bacteroidales > Bacteroidaceae > Prevotella. Next base: position 13,413 of record CADBLU010000087.1, read on the forward strand.
GTCGAAGAAGTCGCTCTGAATGAATCTTTTCTGTCCAGGTGAGGAGAGACGGAGCATAATCTCGCCCAATGTGATAACTTTAGCCATGTCTTGATAATTTTGATGTTTATAGATTAATTGAATTTGTTTATTGACGTACAAAAATAATGCATTTTTTGCGAACTGCGAAATTATTTCTTTGTTTTTTAATAAATTGCCTTCTATCACGCCCCCTTCCACCCTCTTCACGCCACTGCGGACCACGGCAGACTCATGGCAGACTCACGGCTTCAGAGCCGGAGACCATTGACAAGAAGACGACGGGATAGCGGCTGCCTACAATGGCTCCGCGACAAAAAAGGGGCAGCCTCACGGCTGCCCCGATACCTAAATAATAACCTAAAACTAATCTCTATAAGCAGGATTCTGATATGCTTTCTTCTCATCGTTCGACATGATCATACCGTCGAGCTGACCCTGAGGAATCGGACGGAGGTAGTATCCGTCGGGGATGGTGCGGGTGTAGGTCTCGAGATCCTTGTCGGTGTAACCGCTGCCGGCAATGCGATAGGTAGTGGCACGGTCTTTCCATGTCTGGGTGCGGACAAGGTCGAACCAGCGGTATCCCTCACCCCAGAACTCGCGGCTGCGCTCGTCGAGGATGTAGTCGATAGTGATGGTAGCCGGAGTGGCGGCCAGCATCTCAGCGGTGTGGTCGACAGAGACGGCCTCATTGTCATTCTGGCTGAAGGTCTGCTTGCCGGCACGGGCACGGAGCACGTTGACCAGGCGCTTGGCCTCCTCGTTCTGGTTGAGTTTCACAGCAGCCTCTGCAGCGATGAGGTAGAACTCAGAGAACTTGGCGATGTTCCAAGGACGCGGGCTACCACCGTTCACCTTTGAGCCAAGACCACCGGCGTTGTCGGTGCGGTAGA
>CADBLU010000088.1 GCA_902795605.1 uncultured Prevotellaceae bacterium
ATTTTTGACGGACTAATTTGCTGATTTTATGAAAGATTTCAAAAAACATGAATATGTAGTGCTAAATTTTACGTCATCGTAGGATTAGGCGCTCGGAAAAAGACTGGAAAATTTTCATTTTTCCGTCATTTTTCTCTCGCTTGTACCATGATTTAACTACGTTGAATCATTGGGCGCTCGGAAAAAGGCTGGAAAAATTATCATTTTTCCGCCATTTTTCTCTCGCTTGTACCATGATTTGGGACAGGGCGGACCTATCTTTGCACCCAGATTTCGAAACAAAGAGTGCGAAAGTGCGGCAGACTTGCCCGATGAGCACCTCACACCCAACGAATAACTCACTAAAATACTTATATATTTCCTTCAATCAGGCCAAGGCAGTAGCGGCTGCTCTGGCTTTTTTCGGCTGAAAAAACACAGAAAGGCAAAAAAGCAAGCCGAATTATCGGATAATCACCAAAAATCTTGCACAGAGAAGAAAAAAAGTGTATATTTGCCAAACGTACCTTTACACGGGCTATGACTCGCCTATAATAATGTGGTATTATTTATTAAACAGGAAAAAATGAAGACATATTTAGTGACAGGAGGAGCAGGATTTATCGGAGCCAACTTTGTGAAATACCTGCTGCACAAAAAATACAAGAATGACGACATCAAGGTCATCGTCCTCGACGCACTCACCTATGCGGGCAATCTCGGCACCATCAAGGAAGACATCGATGGCAACCGCTGCATCTTCGTCAAAGGCGATATCCGCGACCGCCAACTCGCTGACCAGCTCTTCAGCGAGTACGACATCGACTATGTGGTGAATTTCGCAGCAGAGAGCCATGTGGACCGCTCCATCGAAGACCCTCAACTCTTTCTCTCTGTCAATATCCTCGGCACGCAAAACCTGCTCGACGCGGCACGCAAGGCATGGGTGAAAGGAAAAGGAGACGACGGATACCCTGTATGGAAGACGGGCAAGCGCTTCCATCAGGTGGCCACCGACGAGGTGTATGGCTCACTCGGCGCCGAAGGATTCTTCACCGAGCAGACACCCCTCTGCCCTCACAGCCCCTACAGCGCCTCGAAGACTGCCGCCGACCTCATCGTCATGGCCTATCACGACACCTACCACATGCCTGTCACCATCACCCGCTGTTCCAACAACTACGGTCCCTATCATTTCCCAGAGAAACTTATCCCACTGATTATCAACAACATTCTCTCGGGCAAGCCGCTCCCCGTCTACGGCAAGGGAGAGAACGTGCGCGACTGGCTCTATGTGGAAGACCACTGCAAGGCCATCGACCTGGTGGTGCGCGAGGGCCAGGACGGTGAAGTGTATAACGTGGGAGGTCACAACGAGATGAAGAACATCGATATCGTGCGGCTGACCATCAAGACCATCCACGACATGATGGAGAAGGAGAAAGACCTGCGCCAGGTGTTAAGGAAAAAGGAGATAGGGCCAGACGGCGAAATCAGCATCGACTGGATCAACGACAGCCTCATCACCTTTGTCACCGACCGCCTCGGCCACGACATGCGCTACGCCATCGACCCGACGAAGATCAAGGAGACACTGGGCTGGGAGCCTGAGACCTATTTTGCCGAGGGTATCGTGAAGACCATCAGATGGAATCTTGAAAACCAGGATTGGATCAGAGAGGTCACCAGCGGTGAGTACCAAAAGTATTACGAGCAGATGTATGGAAACCGATAAGGTACGCCTCATACGACTCCCCAAAATCATCGACCCAAGGGGAAACCTGACCATGGTGGAGCAACGGCATCAGATACCATTCGACGTGGCACGCGTCTATTGGACCTACGACGTGCCGAGCGGGGAAAGCAGGGGCGGACACGCCCACAAGGAATGCCAAGAGGCCATCATCGCGCTCAGCGGGTCGTTCGACGTGACCCTCGACGACGGGAAAAGCCGGAAGACCTATCACCTCAACCACCCCTATCAGGCGCTGTATGTGGGAACAGGGATTTGGCGGACGCTCGACGACTTCTCTTCCGGAGCCGTCTGCCTCGTCTTGGCATCTCACCTCTTCGAGGAAGACGACTACATCCGCGACTACGACAGTTTTCTCGATTTTGTGAAATGATTGCCATCACCCGATATACGCCGGAGTCGGAGAAAGAATGGGACGACTTCGTGAGGACATCGAAAAACGGAACGTTCCTTCTTGAGCGCTCCTATATGGACTATCACCACGACAGGTTCAAGGACCACTCTCTCATCTTCCACGACGACAAGGGACCTGTCGCCTTGCTGCCTGCCAACGAGGACGGGGACACCTTCTGCTCACACCAGGGACTCACCTATGGGGGACTGGTCATGAACGAGCGCGTCACCGCCGCCATGGCATGCGAGATTTTCACACGACTCAATTTATACCTGAAGGAGAAACACTTCCAGCAAGTTCTCTACAAAGCCATCCCATGGATTTATCATCAGTTGCCCGCCGAAGAAGACCTCTACGCCCTCTTCAAGGTATGCGACGCCAGACTGACAGCCCGCGACGTGGCCTCGGTCATCTTCACACAGCACCCCGTCAAATGGCGGCGCGACAGACGCTTCGGAGCCAAGAGAGCCGCGGCCATGGGGATTGAGGTGACCATGAGCGACGACTACGAAGGGTTCTGGTCGGTCCTGACCGGCAACCTGCAGGAGAAATACGCCGTCAACCCCGTGCATTCCCTCGAGGAGATCAGACTGCTCAGCCGACGGTTTCCCGAGCGCATCCGCCTCTTCGTGGCAAAGATGGGAGAACGCCTGCTCGGGGGCACGGTGCTCTACTGTTGCGGGCAGACCGTTCACGCGCAGTATATCTCTGCGAGCAGCGAGGGGAAACACCTGCATGCCATAGACGCCATCTTCGGACATCTGCTTACAGAGGTGCTGACACACGGCGAAATCCTTGACTTCGGAAAGTCGACAGAGCATATGGGCCATCTGCTCAACGAGACGCTCATCTATCAGAAAGAAGGTTTCGGGGGAAGGGCTGTCTGCTATGATTGGTATGTGTGGGGCATAAAACCATGAAAGATTTGGTCTTTTCAGAATAAAACCGTATTTTTGCAGTTTGAAAAATCATCACATTTCTATGGATCAGAAAATCAGGATAAAAGATATTGCCGCCCGTGCAGGAGTCTCCGTCGGCACCGTCGACCGCGTGCTGCACAACAGGCCTAATGTCTCGGCACCGGCGCGTGAGAAGGTGGAGAAAGCACTCAAGGAAATGAACTACCAACCCAACATGTATGCCAGCGCGCTGGCATACAACCGTTCATATACCTTCCACCTCATCATGCCTAAGCACGCCTCGGAAGCCTACTGGGAAGAAATCGAAGAAGGGGCAGAGAAAGCCTGCGAGGTAAGACGCGACTTTCATATCGACGTGAAGATGCTCTATTACAAGCGCTTCCACGACGACACTTTCACTGAGGCCTGCAAAGAGAGCCTCTCACAGAATCCCGACGGCGTGATCATCGTGCCGTCAAGCCTCGACATCACAAGGCAGTTCACCGACCAACTCCACGAGCTGAATATCCCCTTTGTCATGCTCGACTCATATATGCCCGACCTCAAGCCCCTCTCCTTCTACGGGCAGGACTCCTTCTGCAGCGGCTATTTCGCAGCGAAAATCCTCATGCTCGTCGCGTCCAACAGCGAGGAGATCATGATCATGAAGCAGATGAAGAACGGACGGGTGGCCAGCAAACAGCAGGACAACAGAGAAGTGGGATTCAGGCACTATATGCACGACCATTTCCCCAACATCAAGATCCTGGAGGTCAACCTGCCCCTCGAAGAGGAGAAAGCCACCTACGACGATATCCTCGAGAACTACTTCGTCACCCACCCGAAGACACACCACTGCATCACGTTCTGCTCCAAAGCCCATATCGTGGGAGATTTCCTGCTGCGCACCAACAGGCGCGGCGTGCAGATTATGGGCTACGACATGGTGCAGAAAAACGCCAAATGCCTGAAAGAGGGAAGCATCTCCTTCCTCATCGCTCAGCATGCCTATATGCAGGGATACTACTGCATAGAAGCCCTGTTCAGAGCCATCGTGCTGAAGAAGAAAGTCAACCCCGTCAACTATATGCCCATCGAGGTGCTCATCAAGGAGAACGTGGACTTCTACCAGAGAACAATGATCTAACAAAAAAATAAACTACTATGAACCAATCGTCATTTATCAAAATCAACCCTGCCGACACCGTGGTCGTATGCCTGAGAGCATTCTCCAAAGGCGAGACCATCGACGTGGACGGCAAGACCATCACTGTGGCACAAGACACCCCCATGGGGCATAAGATCCTTATCGCCGACACGGCAGAGGGAGTGAACATCATCAAATACGGCTATCCCATCGGACACGCAAAGACCGACCTGAAAGCCGGCGAATGGGTGAACGAGAACAACCTGAAGACCAATCTCTCAGGCACTCTGGCCTATGAGTATCACCCCGTGAACGAACCGCTCAGCATCCCCAACGAGGGCAGGACCTTCGAAGGGTATGTCAGGGCCAACGGAGAGGTGGGCATCCGCAATGAGATATGGATAGTGCCCACCGTGGGATGCGTCAACGGCATCGCCGAGAGACTGGCGGCACAACTGAGCGCGGAGACAGGCGGCAAGGGAGTCGACGCCATCCACGCATGGCACCACAACTACGGATGCTCGCAACTCAGCGAGGATCATGAGAACACGCGCAAAGTGCTGCGCGACATCGTGCTCCACCCCAATGCCGGCGGCGTGCTCGTGCTCGGACTCGGATGTGAGAACAACCAGCCGGAGGACTTCATGGCCACCCTCGGCGACTACGACAAAGACCGCATCCGCCTGCTCGTGACACAGAAGGTGGAGGGCGACGAGGTGGAGGCAGGCATGGAGATACTGCGCCAGCTCTACGACCAGGCGTCGAAAGACCAGCGGCAGACATGCCCTCTGAGTTGCCTCAGGGTAGGACTGAAATGCGGCGGCAGCGACGGCTTCAGCGGCATCACCGCCAACCCGCTCGTAGGCGAGTTCTCCGACTATCTCGTGGCACAGGGCGGTACCACCATCCTCACTGAGGTGCCCGAGATGTTCGGCGCAGAGACCATCCTGATGAACCGCTGCGAGACACCGCAGCTTTTCGAGCAGACCGTGAAACTGATCAACGACTTCAAGGAATATTTCCTCAGCCACGGCGAACCCGTGGGCGAGAACCCGTCGCCGGGCAACAAGGCCGGAGGCATCTCCACCCTCGAGGACAAGGCCCTCGGGTGCACGCAGAAATGCGGAAGGGCTCCCGTGAGCGGAGTGCTCGCCTATGGCGACCGCATCAAGACCAACGGACTCAACCTGCTCTCGGCTCCCGGCAACGACCTCGTGGCCGCCACGGCCCTGGCTTCCGCCGGATGCCAGATTGTCCTCTTCACCACCGGCCGCGGCACTCCCTTCGGCACCTTCATTCCGACGATGAAAGTGGCCACCAACAGCAATCTTTTCGCTCGCAAGCCCAACTGGATAGACTTCAATGCCGGCAAACTGGTGGAAGGCACGTCCATGAGCGACCTCGTGAGGGAATTCACCGACAAAATCATTGCTGTGGCCAGCGGCCAGCGCACCAGGAATGAAGAAAACGGATACAGGGAGATATCCATCTTCAAGAACGGTGTGACACTATGAGCAACAAAAGGGGACTGTTCGCTCTGAGCCCACTGATGGTCTTCATCGTGGTGTATCTCGCCGGCTCACTCATAGCCGGCGACTTTTACAAGATTCCCCTCACCGTGGCTTTCATGATCGCAAGCGTCTATGCCGTGGCCATCTCCGGCGGACTGACGCTGGCTAAGAGAATAGAGCACTACAGCAACGGGGCCAGCACAAGCAACCTCATACTCATGCTCTGGATCTTCGTCATGGCAGGGGCTTTCGCCAATGCGGCAAAGTCCATGGGATGTATCGACGCCACCGTCAACCTCACACTCTCACTGCTCCCCGGCAACATGATCCTCGCAGGCCTCTTCGTGGCCGCATGCTTCATCTCGCTCTCCGTAGGCACAAGCGTGGGCACCATCGTGGCGCTCACGCCCATCGCCACCGGACTGGCGACATCCACAGGAGCCAGCACGCCCTTGCTCGTGGCTGTCGTGGTGGGAGGAGCGTTCTTCGGCGACAACCTGTCGTTCATCTCCGACACCACCATCGTGGCCACCAGCACGCAGCATTGCCGCATGAGCGACAAGTTCCGTGTCAACCTCTATATCACCCTGCCCGCTGCCATCATCATCCTCATCGCCTATATCCTCATAGGCAAAGAGATACAGTCGCCCACCACAGTGCCCGGTGTGGAATACGCCAAGGTCATCCCCTATCTCGTGGTGCTTGTCGTGGCGGCATGCGGCATGAATGTCATGGCCGTACTCACCATCGGCATCCTGCTGACAGGCATCATCGGCATCGTCTGCGGAGCCTTCGACATCTTCGGATGGATGGGCGCCATGGGCGAGGGCATCACCGCCATGGGCGAACTCATCATCATCACCATGATGGCCGGCGGACTGCTCGAGATCATCAAGGTGAATGGCGGCATCGACTATCTCATAGGGAAAATCACCTCCAGAGTCAACAGCAAGCGGGGCGCAGAGTTGTCGATAGCCGCACTCGTGAGCGTGGTCAACGCCTGCACCGCCAACAACACCGTGGCCATCCTCACCGTGGGCGACATCTCCAAGAAAATCGGCAACCGCTTCGGACTCGACAACAGGAAATGCGCCAGCATCCTCGACACCTTCTCGTGCTGCACACAGGGGCTCCTGCCCTACGGGGCGCAGGTGCTCATGGCCGCCGGACTCTCACAAACCAACCCTGTGGGCATCATCCCCTACCTCTACTACCCCATGACGCTCGGTGCCGTGGCACTGCTGGCCATCATTTTGAGATACCCAAAAAAATTCTCTTGATTATGCAAAAAGCCAACATTCTGACAATCAATTTCCTCCATCTCCTCAGGGGTGGCGCTTTCGAGGAGACCAAGCCCATCGGCCTACTCTCTGCCTATAAATGGGCAAAACTGGTGAGTCTGGCCGCCAAGCACGGACTGACTCAAATATTAGCAAGCGGTCTCGAGCGCTACTACTATGATGACAACATGAACATACCTGCCCAGCAGATCGACGTCATCAAAGAGCAGCTCAAGACGGTTCCCACGGCGGGATTCTCCGACCTCTACGACTTCAGCAAGCTGCACCTGCAAAGCAAGAAATACAACACCCAGCTCCAACAGATCATCCACTCCGAATATACGGATGAGGAGAAATCCTACGAGACCATGCAAGTCATGGCCATCATCATCGTCAACGTAGACCATATCCTCACCGGAAAGAGCTACCTCAAGGGCATCATCGACCTCGGACGCTACCTGAGAATAGAGGGCGGCAAGGTGGACTTCGTGAAACTGGAAAACTGGCTCAGCAAATGCGGGATGACGAAGATGGCCAACCTCCAGGGAAGCCTGCTCATCACGGGATTCGGATTCAGCAGGGAAGAGCTGCCTTTCATGACCCGGCCGGAAAAAGACGTCTGGCCCGAACTGCTCAGGGCCATCAGCAGCGACGACATCAGCCACATCCGCCCCTGGCAACTCCATGAGAACACCGGCGGTTTCCTTGTCGGCAATCCATCCACGGCCATGCGCTCCATCCGCCACACCTTCAGATACAGACGCTACTCCGCCCGCGAGACGTTCTCCACCATCTATAGGGGAATCATGAAAGAACTCTCCGAAATAGAAGAATAGACGACATCAACCTAATCCTAAAATAAACATGATGAAAGCGAAACAACTACTTATGACTGCCGTGGCGATGGCCTTGTGCCTCACGGCAAACGGACAAACCAATCCCTACAAGACCTATACGGACAACCTTCCCTTTCCCATGCCTGAGGTGAAAGCGCCGCAGTTTGCCAACCGCACGTTCAACATCGCTGACTATGGGGCCAAGGGCGATGGCACATCGCTCTGCACCGACGCCTTCGCCAAGGCCATCGACGAACTCAGCGCCAAGGGAGGAGGCAAACTCATCGTGCCGCAAGGCGTCTGGTTCACAGGTCCCATCCAGCTTAAGAGCAACGTCAACCTCCATCTGGAAAAAGGCGCTGTCATCCTCTTCTCAGGAGACGAGACCCTCTACCCTATCATCAAGACTTCGTTTGAGGGACTGGAGACGAGAAGGTGTATGTCGCCGCTGTCGGCCAACGGCGCCACCAACATCGCCGTCACCGGACAGGGAGCCATCGACGGCAACGGAGTGTACTGGCGCCCGCTGAAAAAAAGCAAGGTGACCGCCAGCATGTGGAAGAAAATCACCTCGCAGGGAGGAGTCTTCAAAAGAGACGACCTGTGGTTCCCCTCCGAGGGCTACCTCAAAGGCGACTCACTGGCCAACATGAACGTCCCGCAGGGCCTCAAGACCGACAAGGAATGGGAGAGCATCCGCAAATTCCTGAGACCGGTGATGGTGAGCCTTGTCAACTGCAAGAACGTGCTGCTGCAAGACGTCATCTTCGAGAACTCACCGGCATGGAACATCCATCCGCTCATGTGCGAGAACGTCATCCTCGACAACCTGCTCGTGCGCAACCCGTCCTATGCGCAAAACGGCGACGGACTCGACCTTGAGTCATGCAAGAACGCGCTCATCGTCAACTGCACCTTCGATGCCGGCGACGACGGCATCTGCATCAAAAGCGGCAAGGACGCCGACGGGAGACGCCGCGGCAAACCCTGCGAGAATGTGGTCATCGACGGATGCACCGTCTTCCAAGGGCACGGCGGCTTTGTCGTAGGCAGTGAGATGAGCGGAGGTGTGAAAAACATCCTCGTGCAGAACTGCCAGTTCCTCGGCACCGACGTAGGTCTGCGCTTCAAAAGTTGCCGTGGCCGTGGCGGTGTCGTGAGCAATATCTACATCAAGAACATCTCGATGTTCGACATCCAGGCCGACGCTGTCACCTTCGACCTCTATTACGGCGGCAAATCGGTGGTGGAAGTCATGGAAAGCGGCGAGAAGGCCAACAACGTCGACATGCGTCCTGTGGATGAGACCACGCCCGAATTCCGCGATATCTACATCGAGGATGTGGTGTGCCGCAACGCCAACCGTGCCCTCTTTTTCAACGGTCTGCCCGAGAAACCCATTGAGAATATCAACCTCAAGAATATCCACATCACCGCACAAAAGAAATCTGAGTTCAACAACTGTAAAGGAATACATCAAGAAAACGTCGTAACCGACTGAAAAGAAGACGGTTGAAACATATAATCACAAAGAGAGGAATCGCCGTGCGATTCCTCTCTTTGTATGCAGACAAATGCGATAGTAAAAGCTATTGTCTAAACTCCAAAACTCTTAAACTCCTAAACTTCCAAAAGGAGAAAGACGATGTGGAGCTGAATGATTTTTTAAGGTCCTTAAAGTCCCTAAGGTCCTTAATGTCCTTAATGTCCTTAAAGGCCTTGGAGACATTAAAGCTTGAATCAGTCTTCTTTCTTGATACCGTCGACCACGTCCTGCGCGGCCTCGTTGAGGTTGATGTTGCGGGTGGTCCTTGCCTCAATCGAACCGGCACGCATGATGTCGGACAAATCCACGCCAGTGGCCGACCTGACCACGTCGAACGCCTGCTTGATGGCCACAGGCACATTGCCCGACATCGCCGAGATACCTCCGCCGTCGCTACTGTAGATATTGACGTCATTGATGGCACTGATAGGCTTGGCCACACTCTCCGCAATCTGAGGCAGCACCTCGATGATCATCTGCACCACAGCGGCGTTGTTATACTTCTTATAAGCCTCAGCCTTCCGGTCCATGGCCTGAGCCTCGGCCTCACCCTTCTTCAGGATGGCATAAGCCTCAGCCTCTCCCTTCGCCTTGATACCCTCGGCCTCCTGCTCCAACTGATAGCGGGTGGCATCTGAAGCGGCATTGCGGGCAAGAGCCTGCTGCTCAGCCTCATAGCGTTGGGCCTCAGCCACTCTCTTGCGCTGTTCCAAATCAGCCTCGGCCTGTTTCTGAATCTGATACTTGTCAGCATCAGCCTTCTTCTCCACCTCAGCAGCCAGCGTGTTGATACGTATCTCGATCTGCTCACGCGAGAGGATCTGCTCACGGCGGGTCTTCTCAATCTCCGCCTCCACCGTCTTGATGTTGATGGTCTTCTGCTGCTCCTGCTGCTGAATGGAATAGGCGGCATCGGCATCGGCCTGGGCGGTGTCGGCCTGAAGCTTCAGGGCGGCACGCTTCAAGGCAAGCTCGTTGTTTTTGATAGCGATGGCGGTATCGGCGTCCACACGGGCGGCATTGGCCTCGCGGTCGGCATGGGCCACCTCTATCTTCACGTCACGCTCGGCGTTGGCACGGTTGATGGAAGCCTCTTTCTTGATCTTAGCCGTGTTGTCGGCTCCCAGGTCATGAATCAGGCCCTCTCTGTCGGTCACATTCTGAATGTTGCAGCTGATAATCGCAATACCCAACTGGCTCATGTCGGACGATGATTGCATCATCACCTGGTCGGAGAAACGGTCGCGGTCGGTCTTGAGCGACCTCAGGTCAAGCGTACCGATAATCTCACGCATATTACCCTGAAGTGAGTCCTGCAGCTGTTCTGCGATTTCCGTCGGCGACATGTTGAGGAAGTTCTTGGCTGCCAGACGGGTACCCTCAGATGTAGGCGTCACGCGAATTTTCGCCACAGCATCCACATCCACGTTGATAAAGTCATTGGTGGGCACACTCTCCTCTGTCTTGATGTCGACAGTGATTTGTCCCAGATACACTTTGTCAAGACGCTCGAGATAAGGAATCCTGAAACCGCCGGAGCCGATAAGCACACGAGGTTCACGACTTAATCCGGAAATGATGAACGCATAGGAAGGCGGTGCTTTCACATACGACATCATCACAAACAATACCGCCAACACGATGACGGCAACGATGATAGACAAGGTTGATAAATCCATAAAGTGATAATTTTGATTGTACAAACGGAAAGGACTCGTTCCCCTCCATTGATAGAGAGTCTTTTTGCCTGTACATCTATCAGTGGGATGCATTTTTATCTGTTTTTTGAAATGGAGGGTACATACGCAACTACCAACCACCCCTCCTCCCATTCCTAAAAAAATATAAAATTTCATGGAAACGAACAAATAGTCTGTTGCAATTCCTTAAGAAAGATTTTTTTTTGTATCTTTGCATTCAGATTGAATTGATGGAAATGAAAAAAATCTTTTTTACCTTAGTCGGATTATTTACGGCTATATTCTGCTGTGCGCAATCTTATATGGTGCAGTGCGAGGACACGTGCAACCATATCCACGGACTCGACATGAGCCATTACCAAGGCGACGTGTGGTGGGAGACACTGGGCGAGAACAGCCACATGGCATACGTCTATTTCAAGGCGACAGAGGGAAAAGAGACACAGGACCAGACCTACAAGAGAAATATCGACATGGCCCACAGATACGGACTGAAAGTGGGGTCTTATCATTTCTATCATGCCAATGTGCCGCAGCAACTGCAGTTGCGCAACTTCATGAGCCAGTGCAGGCCGGGCGACCAGGACCTCATCCCCATGATTGACATTGAGACAAAGCCCAAGTCGATGAGCACACAACAGTTCTGCGACTCTCTGATGAAGTTTCTCATACTCGTTGAAGAAGCTTATCATCAGAAACCACTGCTTTATACGGGAAGAAACTTCTACAACAACTATCTGCTTGGAAAAGTGGACGAATACAAGCTCATGGTGGCACAATACTCCGACAACGAGCCCGTGCTGGCCGACGAGCGCGACTACATCATCTGGCAATACACCGGCAAAGGGATAATCAACGGTGTGAGAGGATATGTGGACAAAAGCCGCATCATGGGGCAACACAGCATGCGTGAACTGCGTTTCAGGAGATGGTGAAAGAGAAGTTCCCGTAAAGTTCAAACAACAATAACAAAGGAGCAATAATGGCAATTATCAAATGTCCGGAATGCGGACACCAAATCAGCGAGAAAGCGACAGTCTGCCCAAGTTGCGGGGTGGAAATTGCCGGAAAAATAACTAAGTGCGTCCGTTGCGGTGAGGTCTATTTCAAAGATGTAGGACTTTGCCCCCACTGCTATACCCCCTACCAACTGCAAGAACCGGAAGAGACGACAGACGACCAAGAGACTATCGACACCGACAACACCGACAACAAGGATAAAGCCGACACCACCAAAGGTGCCAGCCAAGACCAGAAGCCGACACAAGAAGACGAAACGACAGACATTGTAGGAGAAGAGCCTGTAAAGACCGACATTGATGAAGCCGAAGCCACGGAAACTGCCAGCGATGAAGGCGCCACACCGGGCGACGGCGGAGACCAAGCCGATGAGGCCACCGAGCCTCAAGAGCAAGAAGCGGAGCAGGAGCAGGAAGGCCACGCCACCGACCCTGATGACGAGAAAGAGAAGGAGGACGACGATGAGGAGGACGACGATGAGGCCAACCACTATATAGACACCGACGGCGACAACCTGGAAAAGCCTGTGCATGAGCAGGATGAAGACGAGACGACTGGAGGCAACAAGCACAACTATATCCCCATCATCGTGTCGCTGGCCATCACGGCACTCATCGCTGCCGTGTGCTTCTATTTCTACAACGACAGCAAACAGTCGAGAGAGACACAGGCCTTCGAACTGGCCATGAAGAGCGGAGACGTAGACGAGATCAAGGCATTCCTGCGCAATTTCAACGATGCGTCGGAAGCGCACAAGAGAGCTGCCAACGAACGGATAGCCGATATCACTAAACAGAAAGACGACCTCTCTCTCAGTCTGGTGACAAGAGAGAAGTCCAAGCTTGAGCAATATCTGCACGACTATCCCGACACACCGCAAAAACAGCATATCCTCTCGATGATCGACTCCATCGACTGGGAAGATGCCCTCAAGACAAACACCAAAGCCGCCTACGACAAATATATCGCCGACCATGCCAACGGCATTTTCCTCAAAGAGGCCAAAGAGAAAGTCACCGTGAAAATCAGTGCGGCATCGGCCGAAGACAACATCATGGCTAAGGCGCTCTTCAGAGAGTTCTTCCTCAGTGTCAACGGCAACGACGCCAACCGCCTCAGCGCCACTCTCAATCCTCAAATCTCTAATTTCATGGGAACCGACAACGCCTCCAACGGCGATGTGACAGGATGGATGAGACGCCAGCACGGCGACGACGTGAGCAATGTGATATGGAAGCTCAACCACGACTACAAGATTACGAAGAAGGAGCAAAACGGCAAGATGGAGTATGTCATCGAATTCACAGCCAAGCAGACCGTCGTGAAAAAGGACGGCAGAGCCTCTTCTGAGAATTTCAAGATCTACTCCAATGTGAGCGACAGCAAGAAAATCTCATCCATGAAAATGGAGAAATATACTCCTCAGCCCGGAGAGCAGAAACCTGCCGCCACTACGAGCACCAGCGCACCGAGTAAGCCCGCAAGCAGCTCGTCAAGCAAGCCTGCAAGCACCTCGACAAGCAAGCCCGCAAGTAGCTCGACAAGTAAGCCCGCAAGTAGCTCGACAAGCAAGCACGCGAGCACCTCGACAAGCAAACCCGCAAGCACCTCGACAAGCAAGCACGCGAGCAAACCCGCAGCCAGTTCGAACAACAAACCCGCAAGTAAGCCCGCAAGTAGCTCGACGAGCAAACCCGCAGCCAGTTCGAACAACAAACCCGCAAGCAAGCCAGCGAGTAGTTCGACGAGCAAACCGGCGAGCAAGCCGGCAGCCAGTTCATCAAGCAAGCCCTCGGGCAATGGCACTGCAAAATGACGTGCGGGGCATCTTTTAAAACAAATTCATCACACCAATCAATCATCCATATACCATGATTATAGACTATAGCAAAATCGAAGAACAGACCATTGAGAGATTCCGTGAAGGCAACGGCGAACTCGTCACACGCAACTTCGTGGACGCAGACAACAAGATTATGATGAGCTATCTGAAGCCAGGCGCCAACATCGGATACCATAAGCATGAGTCCAACTCTGAGATTATCTACATCATCAGAGGTGAGGGACATTTCGAGTATGATGACACCGTGGAGAAAGTGAAAGCTGGCGATGTGCACTATTGTCCGAAAGGCCATTCACATGCGTTCTACAATGACGGTCAGGACAATCTGTGCTATTTTGCCATCGTCGCCGAACATCCATGATCAACCGACATTCATTCGACCTGTACCGATGAAAAGGGCCCCGTGAGTGCACCTTAGGGGGCGACGATAGATGTCATTAGCGTTTGATTTGTCAGTCTTGACAAATCATATTTTTCGTCAGATTTTTTATTTTTGATTTTCATCAGATTTCTTGCGAAGCAATTCCCCCTTCTCTAATTGTAAATCTTCAAATGTCGTGCAAACCGAATGCAATGAAGCTCGCTTCAATTGCTGAGGTGCAGCCGACATTCAAGCGAAGCTCAAATGTCGTGCAAACCGAATGCAATGAAGCTTGCTTCAATTGCTG
>CADBLU010000089.1 GCA_902795605.1 uncultured Prevotellaceae bacterium
TGAGCGGCGAAGCCGCGAGTTCCGCAGCCAGACACCGGAAGGCCCATTTGTTCGACGGCGGAGCGTGTTCGCGGTTCTTTCTTGTTTCTTCTTTCTGTCCACACAGAAAGAAGAAAATAAAATATTCAACTTAAGAAAGTTGAATCATTTGATTATTTTGAAATAGCGGCCATACGTCAGCATACGCCACACCCATTCGAGGGGGCCGAAATGGAAGTGACGTAACCATAGGTTGCTGAGAACCGTCTCCAACAGGAACACACCAAGAGCCACCAACTCTATGGTGACAAGTCCCAACGATGTGCCCAACCCCATCCCGATGCCATAGAACAACAGAATGCCGAAGAGCGATTGAGAGATGTAGTTGGTCAATGCCATGCGTCCTGACGCGGCAAAAAATGTGAAGACAGGCCGTGTCTTCTCTTGATAACGAATGAAAATGAGGCAGATTCCTGCAATATAGGTAAAGGTAAATGGGACGACACTCACGGCATAGAGTGCGGAATAGCATGTCAGTCCCCAGGGATGCCCATGAGTGGCACTCCACGCGAAGAAGAGGGAGGATGGAAAACCGATGGCGAATGTCCACCAGAAGACTCTTTTCAACGGCAATGTGCCGAGCCGGGCATAGAACCGGTGCTTTCCTATCTGATAGCCTATAATAAACAGGCCCACCACTTTAGGCATCCGATGTCCGCTGACGAACTCCCACATACGCTCGTATGCACCCTGCAGGAGGAAAGCGAACATCTGCGGATAGTTGTCTGCATCGCGAAGCCATGCGGCGAAGTTTTCCTCTGTGATGCCCTGCTCCGACGCTTTCGCCCACCATGCGTCGTAGAAAGGACCGGCAAAATCCACTCCGAAAAACTCAGTGAGAGCGTCCAGACCCACCGGGAGAAAGATAAGCAGGGCGGCTGTACACAGCAATGCCTTGTCGCTCAACTTAATAAGTAAAGTCAAGAGAAGGCCTCCTACAGCATACAGGAATAAGATGTCGCCACTCCAGATAAACATCAAGTGGCAGATGCCTATCAATGCCAGAATCACCATGCGACGCAGAAAGAGCGACATGCTGTGGCGCGAAAGAATCAGCGCGAATCCTATGCCGAACAACACGGAGAAGATGGTGTAGAACTTGCCCTCTATCAGCAGGTACTGCAAGAATCGCACGATTTTGTCAACACCTGCCGTGGGCATGGCAGCCTGCTCGTCTGGAGAAAGAAACGTCCAAAGTGCAAACTCCGGGAAATTGGCCAAAGCGATTCCCAACAAGGCGATTCCGCGCAGGGCATCAAGTATGACATGACGCTCACGTTCGGACGTAGGGGCATTATGCTGAACGGATGGGTTCATGGGAGGTTCTTTGGCATGATTTTGTCAGTAGCCTTGCAAAGGTAATGATTTTTCTATGAAATATTCCCTATTTGATGGTTTTACTTATACACTTTTTTCATACAGCAACGCCGCATGTCCATGATTATTGAGGTTTTCGACGGAAAAGTCATCAAAAATAGTTTTTGTTTCCGAAGTGATGGAAATAGAGTGCCTTGTATTTGCTATGTCCAACTATTTGCATTAAATTTGCATCCTGATTTGCGAGAATAACGAAAATGGCACTTTTGTTGTCATTCAGATGTTTATAGTTGTCATAAAAAACATATAAAAGACCTGTTGAATGAGGAAATCCTTACTGCTGATGGCCATGCTGACATGTACGTTCTGTCTGCCAAGCAATGCCCAAGTAATCATCAATGAGTTGATGCAGTCGAATATCGACTGCATCATGGACGACCTCAATGATTTTCCTGACTCATGGGTTGAATTATATAATAGTGGAGACCGTGCTGTCAACCTTTCTGAGTATAGGCTCGGCCTGACAGATTCGCCAGAAAGCGCATGGGCCCTCCCCTACCGCCAACTATCCCCACACAACTTCGTCTTAGTCTATTGCGACAAGGTAGGCAAAGGGTTACACACCGACTTCAAACTTGAGTCGGGCAAAGGTGCTGCCGTATATCTCTTCCACAATGGCCAACTTACAGAGCGGGTGGAAGGCCTGGCCAAACAGCCAGCCCCCAACATTTCATGGGGACGGCAACATGAGGGAACAGACATTTGGGGCTATCAGGCCACTCCTACACCGGCTGCACCCAACTGTGGGACAATCTGCGAAAAGATGTTGGGAGAGCCTTTGTTCAGTGAACCCGGCAAGGTCGTCACCGACAATCAGACAATGCGGGTGGAACTGAGCCTGCCAGAGCGTTCACCCGAGGGCACCGTCATACGCTATACCACCGACGGCAGTGAACCCACGGAGAACAGTCCCGCCTATTCCACACCATTCATCTTCAGCAATACACGCATCATCAGGGCAAAATTGTTTTGCCCCGGCTATCTGTCTCCCAGGTCTACCACACATTCCTATATCTATTTCCCGCGAGAGATGACATTGCCTGTCATCTCTATCGTCACCGACGGCAAATATCTCTACGACAACAAGATAGGAATCTATGTGCAAGGTAGTTACAAAAGCGGGACAAGCAATTACAAATATGACTGGAGGCGGCCCATCAACTTTGAGCTCTTCGATGAGGTGGGTCGGCAGAGTGCGCTCAACCAACTTTGTGAGACCCGAGTGCAGGGAGGGGCTTCGCGCGACGCGCAACTGAAATCACTGGTCGTCTATGCCAACAAGCGTTTCGGCACAAAACGCTTGAAATATGAGTTTTTCCCCGATCAGCGTCCCGGACAGGACGACTACAAGTCAGTCATCCTGCGCAATGCCGGCAACGACTTCGACTATCTCTATATGCGTGATGCCATCATCCAACGTGTGATGGCGACACACACCGACCTCGACTGGCAGGCATGGAGGCCGGCAGTCGTCTATTTTAATGGCACCTATAAAGGAATCCTCAATATCCGTGAGCGCAGTACGGGTGACAATATTTACACCAACTACAATGGGCTCGAAGATATCGATATGATTGAGAACTGGAGTGAGATCAAGGAAGGCGATGATACCAGTTGGAATCAGTTCAAAACCTTCTATGCCGAGCAAGGGCACACCCTGGAGGACTTTGACCGATGGATGGACTGGAAGGAGTTCATCAATCTGATGATTATGAATCTCTATTACAACAATCAGGATTTCCCCGGCAACAACATCGTGATGTGGCGACCGCGGGCCGAAGGCGGGAAATGGCGCTTCGTGGCCAAGGACACTGATTTCGGCTTAGGTCTTTATGACTCGTCTGCAAGCTACAATTCCATTGAATGGATTTATGACCCCAATTACGACTACAACCGCAACTGGGCCAATAAATATGAACATACACGTCTGTTCAGGCGATTGATGGACATCGAGGATTTCAGAAATGAATTCATTGAGAGGGCCTACATCTACATGGGCGACTTCCTCAATGCAGAAGGGGCCCGTGAGATATGGGACCCTATGTATGACATCATCAAGGATGAGTATCCCTATCACCGGAGGCTGATCAACCAATGGTGGCCCAATTATACGGACGAACTGAGCAAAGCGCGCAACTGGGCGGCACAACGTGGCAAGAATTTCAGCGCACATCTGCAGAAACACTATCAATTTGGGGCTTTGACAGACCTGGTCATCAATCCCACTACTGTCGATGCTGTCGAAGAGCCGGTCGTCATCACGGTCAATGGCATCAGACTTTCCAAGCCTTCGTTCGACGGCCAGTTTCCCGTCGACAGGGTCCTCACGGTTTCGGGACAGCCCGCCAATGGCAGGAAAATCTCGGGATGGAATGTTGTCAAGATTAACAAAGGCGGTGGTACGACCACAGAGAAAACTGTGGGGGCGACCGTGGAATTCACCATTCCTTCGACATGCATGCGGCTGATACTCTCTGTCATGTATGCCGACGACGACCATGTGGACGAACTGCCGGCAAAGACATGGACGTGGAGCATCAACAACCGCAACCTCTGTCTGAAAGGGGTGGCAGCAGGCACCATGGTGAAGGTTTATACACTGCAAGGTATGTTGGTGGGGCAAGCGAAGTCTGACGGTACCCCATTGTCCGTCTCTTTGCCCAACGACGATATCTACCTGCTCAAGGTGGGAGATGTGACTATAAAAATAAGGTGAGATGACATCAAGGCCCTATCTTGACTATGCCACCTGGATGAGCGGGCTTTTCTCTTTCAAGGTGCAGATACTCCCTCTCAACATAGGTCTTACCTGTCCTAACAGGGATGGGACACTCGGCTACGGCGGTTGCACGTTCTGTCACAACGAGGCATTTGCGCCCGCCTATACCCAAGGCGGGGATTTCCACCGGCAAATAGAGGCGGGGAAACGTTTTTTCAAGCGGAAATACAAGCGGCAGCACTTCCTGCCCTATCTGCAGTCATATTCCAACACCTACGCGCCGGCCGACTATCTTGCCTCTGTCTATGAAGAGATTGTCGGTATGGACGACGTGGCGGGCATCGTCATCGCCACACGGCCTGACTGCGTAGACGAGCCGTTGCTTGACATTCTTGCCCGGTTGCGGGAGAAGACCTTTGTGATGGTTGAGTATGGAATAGAGTCCGCCAACGACCGAACACTTGCGGAAATCCATCGTGGACACGACTTCGAATGTTGCAGGAAGGCCATCCGACAGACCGCCGACCGTGGTATCTATGTGGGCGGACACGTGATATTGGGACTGCCAAATGAGGATGCGGAGGAAAGCATCCGGCAAGCAAGCGTCATCTCGTCACTTCCCATCCATACGCTCAAGATCCATCATCTGCAAATCATCCGGGAGACGGTGCTGGCAAACAGCTATGAGAAAGCGCCTTTTCATGTCTACACACTGCAAGAGTTCCTTGAGTTAGTCGCGGCATACGTCGAGCGCCTGCGACCGGACATCGCCCTTCAACGGTTTGTCTCGCAAGTGCCGCCCCGATGGCTCATCGCCCCACGCTGGGGTGTCAAGTCACAAGCATTCAGCACCATGCTGCGGGAATATATGTCGCGGCACAATATGTATCAAGGGCGATTGTGGGAAGGTCAGTGAGCGTTCCTGTATTTGGCATAGTCCTTATCCAAGAGCAGTTTCTCTATAGATACATGGGGGTGCTCCGCCATGTAACGGTCGATGATGGTCACATAGCGGGAAGAGAAAGCCCTATATCCCAACACTTTGTTCACCACCCAATGGATCTTCGCCAACTGAAGGTCAAGCTCCTCTTGCGTCTTCTCCTGATAATTGGGATGCCCGTATTTGCTCAGCAGGTAGCAGCTGATGACATCAGGCACAATGTTGCTGCGCTTCATCGACTTGCGCTGCTCGGGCTGATAAAATCTCTTATAGAGCGGATAGTCTTCTCCGAGATATTTGTCCAGACAAATGCCCAGCGACTCATCGCCTACCACGATGCTTTGATTGAGCGCGCATATCTGGGCGTAAATCAAAGGAGCCTGAAGAGTGGGCAGCCATTGGTTCAATTTGTGGAAGGCAGATGACAACTGGCGGTTGAGGTCTTCCATATTGGCATATTGGGCCTCGGCGTCGGAGATGATGGTCTGAAGGGTGGAATCTTGGTAGAAGCGCAAAAACCTGTTGTTGATTTCAGGGTCATCCACAGTGCCCAGTTCCAGCACATTCTCTATCAAGGTACGGGTCTCGATGGGATATTCAGTGCTCATCTGCTGCAAAGCCGAAAAGTCGCCCGTGGTGAGAAAAAGGCTCTCCATCCTGTCATACCGTTGGATAATGACACTCAGCGTGTCGCTTTCCTCTTCGTCGAATGGCTTGAGCTTGAAATCGCAGCCTGACAAAAAGAAAACGACAACAAAGGATATGAGATAACTATATAAATATGTCGATTTCACTTCAATGCGTATCTATTTTTTGCAAAATTAATAAAAATATTTAGTTTTCCAAAAAAACTGCTAAAAAAGTTAAAAAATCTCATACAAATATTCGACAAATCAATATTTATGTTAATTTTACAATGTCATACACATGATTTCTCGCACTAACGGAAAGAATGTGATAAATATGGCAGACAATAGAACAAAAAAGCGACAAACATGACAGTATTTCCTTGTGCAAAGATCAATTTAGGCTTGAATATCGTTTCACGTAGGCCCGACGGCTATCACAATCTGGAAACAGTGTTCTACCCCATCCCACTCTATGATGCACTTGAAGTGCATAAGATGGACCACGACTTCCCCAGTGACTCGCCCTGTGACATCAAGATGACAGGCATTCCAGTGGATAGTGACGATGAGCACAATCTGGTCGTGAAAGCCTATCGGCTGTTGGCTGAAGATTTCCGACTGCCGCGGGTGCATGTGCATCTATGCAAAAGAATCCCTACTCAGGCGGGGCTCGGCGGAGGATCAAGCGACGCAGCCTACATGATCAGACTGCTCGACGAGATGTGTCATCTGCATATCGGCATCGCAGAAATGGAGCGCTATGCCGCCAGGCTGGGCGCCGACTGCCCGTTTTTCATCACTTCCGAACTGGCCTTCGCACAGGGGATTGGTGAGGTGCTTGAACCTGCCGACGGCGAATACGGCAATCTTGAAGGCTATTACCTTGTCTTGGTCAAGCCCGGTGTGGCAGTGTCAACCAAGGAGGCGTTCTCAAAGATACATCCTGCGGCACCGGCCTACTGTTGTCGAGACATTGTGCGCCAGCCCATCGACACATGGCGTGAGCATCTGAAAAACGACTTTGAGGAATCGGTATTCTCCCTCTACCCGATATTGGGAGACATCAAGGAGCGGCTGTATCAAATGGGCGCTGCTTTCGCGCTGATGAGCGGCAGCGGCAGTACGCTCTACGGCATCTTCCGCGATCAACCCGAAGGAATAGACATCGCCTTCCCCGACTGCTTTACGGCAGTTTTGCCTCTATAGAGACGGAAATGTTAGTGTATAAGACTATAATATAATAATAAAACAACAAGAGACAAAGAATGGACAACCCTCAAGAGCTTTTCCCTGTAGTTGACGAGGACGGACGTGTGCTGGGAACCATCCGTCGGAGCCAAGCCCATGACGGAACGAAAATCCTTCATCCTGTGGTGCATCTGCATGTGTTCAACAGTCAGGGGATGCTTTATCTTCAGCACCGACCTCAATGGAAAGACATACAGCCGGGGAAATGGGATACTGCCACTGGCGGACATGTGGACGCCGGTGAGGATGTGGCTCACGCCTTGAGACGCGAGGTGGGAGAAGAATTGGGTATCACCGATTTTCAGGAAGAGTTCCTCGGAAAGTATATCTTTGAGGGAAAGCGCGAGAGGGAACTTGTCTATGTCTACCGTTGTGTCTACGACGGAGAAGTAAAGCCCAATGAGGAAGAACTTGACGGGGGACGTTTTTTCACCCTCGATGAAATCAGGCAAAAGATAGGAAAAGATTTTCTTACGCCCAATTTTGAAGATGAATTTACTAAATTTTTCGGTACTTAAGTGATTTTGGCACACTGTTTGATGAATTGGTATTAGGTAATTGATTAGAAGAAAGGTATAAAGATTATGACAAGCCCGTTCTCTCAGAAAGTATCAGAAGTTCTGTCGTTTAGCCGCGAAGAGGCTACTCGACTCGACTGCCAATATGTTTCTCCAGAGCATTTGTTGATGGGGATTCTCCGCGACAATTCGGAACTTATCAATGGCATTTTCGACTATGTCATGTTGGACAAGTCGCAGATAAAGAAAGAATTAGAAGAAAACGTCTCGGGAAAGAGAGGCAATGCGCCCCTCAATCCACGTGAACTGACACTCGACACACAAGCCAGCAATATACTCAAACTTGCAGTACTTGAAGCACGTTTGCAGCGCTCCAAGAGCGTGGATGTGCAGCATTTGTTGCTTGCCATCTTGCACGACAAGGTGGACAACGGTGCCAAGCAAGTGCTTGAAGGCCATTTTGTGGACTATGACTGCATCCTCAAATATTTTCAGCAGAAGGCAGGCAGCAGCCCTGTCGACGGTATCGGAATGCCCGACGACATGGAGGATGACGAAGACACGCTGGGCATGGGAGGCAACGGCGGCCGCCAGGGAGCAACAGCCCAGACCCACAAGCCGGCGAGCAAGACTCCTGTGCTCGACAATTTCTCTACCGACCTGACACAGGCTGCCAGCGAAGACAAGCTCGACCCTGTGGTGGGGCGTGAGCGTGAGATGCAGCGTGTGATGGAAATTCTCTGCCGCCGCAAGAAAAACAACCCTATCCTCATCGGTGAGCCCGGTGTGGGAAAGAGCGCCATCGTAGAGGGACTCGCCCAGATGATCGTAAGACATCGCACATCGCCCATCCTCTTCAACAGGAGGCTGGTCAGCCTTGACCTTACCTCTGTGGTGGCCGGTACCAAATACCGCGGACAGTTTGAGGAGCGCATCAAGGCGCTGATCAAGGAGCTGGAGCAGAATCCCGATATCATCGTCTTTATCGATGAGGTGCACACCATCATCGGTGCCGGTTCGACACCGGGCTCGATGGATGCCGCCAATATCCTGAAACCCGCTTTGGCACGTGGCACCATCCAGTGCATCGGTGCCACCACCCTCGATGAGTATCGCAACAGCATAGAGAAAGATGGTGCGTTGGAGCGTCGTTTCCAAAAAGTGATGGTAGAGCCTACCAATGCCGAGGAGACCTTGCAGATATTGCACAACATCAGAGCCCGCTATGAGCAGCACCACCGCGTCAACTACACTGACGAGGCGCTTGAGAGTTGCGTGAAACTCACTGGACGCTATGTCACCGACCGCTCCTTCCCCGACAAAGCCATCGACGCCATGGACGAGGTGGGTGCACGTGTTCACTTGCAGCACGCCCAGATACCGCCAGAGATCATCGCGAAAGAGAAAGAGATTGAAGAGATCAAGAAGAAGAAGGATTTCGCCGTCAGCCACCAGAACTTTGAGTTGGCCGCCAGCTACCGTGACAGCCAGACATCGCTTGAAGAGGAGCTGCGCCGACTGAACGAAGGATGGAACAGCGGCGACAGCGGTCAGCGTGAGACCGTCACCGAGCAGCAAGTGGCCGATGTGGTGTCGATGATGACCGGCGTGCCCGTGCAACGGATGGCTGAGGCTGAGGGCGCACGGCTCAGGCGGATGGGCGATGAGCTGAAAGGTGCAGTGATTGCCCAGGATGCCGCCATCGACAAGATGGTGAAAGCCATCCAGCGCAACCGTGTGGGACTGAAGGACCCCAACCACCCCATCGGTGTCTTCATGTTCCTCGGTCCCACTGGCGTCGGCAAGACTTTCCTCGCCAAGAAACTCGCTGAATACATGTTCGGCAGTGCGGAGGACCTTATCCGTATCGACATGAGCGAGTTCACCGAGAGCTTCAACGTGTCGCGACTGGTGGGAGCACCTCCGGGATATGTAGGATACCAAGAGGGTGGCCAATTGACTGAGAAAGTGCGGCGCCATCCCTACTCTATCGTCCTCCTCGACGAGATTGAGAAAGCTCACGGCAATGTGTTCAACCTCTTGCTTCAGGTGCTCGATGAAGGTAGGCTGACTGACGGCAATGGCCGGTTGGTGGACTTCCGCAACACCGTCATCATCATGACTTCGAATGCCGGCACACGCCAGTTGAAGGAGTTTGGAAGAGGTGTCGGCTTCAACGCTGGCGGCAAAATGGGGCTCAGCCTCGACGAGAGCGACAAAGAGCATGCGCGCTCCATCATCCAGAAAAGCCTCAGCAGGCAGTTCGCCCCTGAATTCCTCAATCGTCTCGACGAGATCATCACCTTCGACCAGCTCGACCTCGAAGCAATCAAGAAGATCATCGATATCGAACTGAAGGGACTCTTTACAAGAGTTGAGGCCCTGGGATACCATATTGAGATCACCGACGAGGCAAAAGAGTTTGTCGCCACCAAGGGCTACGACGTGCAGTTCGGTGCCCGCCCGCTCAAGCGCGCCATCCAGAATTATATCGAAGATGGCCTTTGCGAACAGATTTTGGGAGGCTCGGTCGCTTCTGGTGCCACAATCAGGATTGACAAGGATCCTGAGAAGGAGGCCCTCATATTCAGCTAATATATATATTAAGGAGAAATGCCTATGTCGTCGATGACAACCGAATTCATCCTTCGCCTGTTTGCTGCCGCCATTTTGGGTGGAGCTATCGGACTGGAGCGTGGCTACCGTGCCAAGGAGGCGGGATTCCGTACCCATTTCCTGGTGGCCCTCGGCAGCGCCATTTTCATGATACTGTCGCAGTTTGGCTTTGAACAGGTGCTCACACAGTCGAGAGATGCCGGACTGAATGTCAGACTCGACCCGTCGCGTATTGCGGCGCAAGTGGTCAGCGGCATCGGTTTCATCGGTGCCGGAACCATCATCTTCCAGCGCCATGTGGTGCGCGGACTGACCACGGCTGCCGGCCTGTGGGTCACCGCTGCCATCGGCATGACTTGCGGTGCTGGCATGTATGTGCTTGCAGCTGCCTCCACTGTGCTTGTACTCCTCTGTCTTGAGGCACTGAACTTTATCATCCAGAGATTTGGCACACGCAATATCAGCATCACCTTCTCGTCTCCCAGCATCGAAGATGTACGGCAGGTGTTGCAGCGCTTGCGCTCAGACGGCATGTCTATCGACTCTTACAACATGCGCGAGGTGTCGGGTTCTGACGGCAGCGAGAGTTATTCCGTCTCTGTGGAGGTCAACGTGAAGCGCAACAGGTATGAGTCGAGGGTCCTTGGCATCATGGAAGAACTGGAGGGCGTGAGAATAGAGAGTATCGAATAACCTCTCCCCTCAACCTTTCATTTAATATAACAATCGGGGCGGACATCTGAATGTCCGCCCCGAACTGTTTCTGACAGTCAGTGACTGTTATTTGTCAAGAAGGATGTTCATCATCTCCACAGCGGCTTTGGCCACAGAGGTGCCAGGGCCGAAGATGGCGGCCACGCCAGCCTTGTAGAGGAAGTCGTAGTCCTGAGCGGGGATGACACCGCCGGCAATGACCATGATATCCTCGCGGCCGAGGCGCTTCAGTTCCTCGATGAGTTGCGGAATCAAGGTCTTGTGACCTGCAGCGAGCGAAGAAGCGCCCACTACGTTCACGTCATTCTCTACGGCTTCGCGTGCAGCCTCTGCCGGTGTCTGGAAGAGCGGGCCCATATCGACGTCAAAACCGCAGTCTGCATAGCCGGTGGCGACCACCTTTGCGCCACGGTCGTGACCGTCCTGACCCATCTTCGCGACGAAGATTCTCGGGCGGCGACCTTCTTTCTTGAAAAACTCATCGGTCAACTCACAGGCTTTCTCAAAGTCGGAGTCGTTTTTGCTTTCTGATGAATACACGCCTGAAATAGTTCTAATGATTGCTTTATAACGTCCCACGATCTCCTCGCAGGCATCACTGATCTCACCCAGAGTACAGCGCAGTTGGGCTGCCTTCACGGCCAGGTCGAGCAAGTTGTCCTTACTCTTGCGGCCTTCGTTGAAGTCGCGCACACACTCTGTGATAGCCTTGAGAGCTGCCTGGCAGGCTGCCTCGTCGCGAGAACCGCGCACCTGGGCAAGCGACTCTTCCTGCTGCTTGCGGACGGCAGTATTGTCCACCTCGAGGATGTCGATGGGATCCTCATGGTCGAGGCGATACTTGTTGGTACCGACAATGGTCTGTACGCCGGAGTCGATGCGGGCCTGCGTGCGGGCGGCAGCCTCCTCGATACGCATCTTGGGGATACCGGTCTCGATGGCTTTTGCCATACCGCCGAGTTTCTCAATCTCCTGGATATGCTCCCATGCCTTGTGCACGAGTTCATTGGTCAGTGTCTCCACATAGAACGAACCGGCCCATGGGTCAATCTGCTTGCACACCTTCGTCTCATTCTGGATGTAGATCTGGGTGTTGCGGGCAATACGTGCGGAGAAGTCGGTGGGCAGGGCGATGGCCTCGTCGAGCGCGTTGGTGTGGAGCGACTGTGTGTGGCCGAGCACGGCTGCCATAGCCTCGATACATGTACGTCCCACGTTGTTGAACGGATCCTGCTCGGTGAGCGACCAGCCAGATGTCTGTGAGTGGGTACGGAGAGCGAGTGACTTCGGGTTCTTGGCACCGAAACTCTTCACAATCTTAGCCCAGAGCAGACGTCCGGCGCGCATCTTGGCAATCTCCATGAAATGGTTCATACCGATGGCCCAGAAGAATGACAGGCGGGGTGCGAAGGCATCCACGTCGATACCGGCGTTGACACCCGGCCGCAGATAGTCCATACCGTCGGCGAGTGTGTAAGCAA
>CADBLU010000090.1 GCA_902795605.1 uncultured Prevotellaceae bacterium
TCGAAAAGGGAGTATAGCGGGCTATACGACCGATGAGACTTGACGCTATGCGCCGAATAAAAACAAAAAGCGACCGAAATAGAATCTGTCGAATACGGCTTTATAAATAAACAGAATTAATAGAACATACCTTAAAATGGTCATTTATGAAAAAAGTCCACCGAAAGGTGCCGTTTTATCGCATTTAATGATTATCTTTGTGCTCAACATGTGGGATTCATGATGAGATGCGCAAGGGAGTTTTCTTTTGCCGCAGCTTGGTAAAGTCCTGTGCAATCGAATGTTTAACAATATCTGTATTATGAAATCAAGATTTTCAATCGTTTTGGTATGTCTCTGCGCATTGATGGCCTTTGCCTCATGCTTGAAACAAGAAGAGAAGAAGAAATATGATGTGTCGAAGCCTGTAGATATGATAGAGGCTCTCAGCAATGACGTCTCCGCCTCTGGCGATGAGTGGACAAAGGAGGACTGGGACGATGCCGCCGATGCCCTGGAGTCGGCCCTGAAGAATCTGCCCGACCCGCTGGCCGACGATGAGACGACGATAGTGTCGTCGAGCCTGTCGCGCATGTCAGTCTATGCTGAGCGCCACAAGCGGAAGGCCGCCAGTTTCGTGGAACTGCTGAACAACAGCAAGTTGGGTCAGACGGTTGACGCTACTCCCGCTCCTGCAGCCGCTCCGCAAGCAGCCGCTACTCCTGCTCCCGCTCCCCAACCTGTCGCCGCTCCAGCACCCGCACCCGCTCCCCAACCTGTCGTCACCTCAGTGCCTGCCGGTCTGTTGTCGGGCAGTGTCATCCGTGAGGGTGGCTATACCAACGTGCGTCAGGGACCGGGCACCAATTACGCCATTGTCACCAAGATCAAGGATGGCAGTCCCATCTACTATACGGTCTATAACAACAAGTGGTGTGTGGTCTACGATGGTGCCGGCAACGCCTTGGGTTATATGCACACCAGCAAGGTCATCCCTTCGGGCGCTTCCAGTGCACCTCGTCAGCAGGCGCGCATAGCCACCGGCACGGCATACGACTGGCTGGCATATCGCTATGTCACGCATCAGGACGTCTGCAACCTCTCGCCCAGCCAGTTGCGCATTCTCCGCAATGCCATCTATGCCCGTCACGGACGTAGGTTCCAGGATGCCGGCCTGCGCCAGTTCTTCAACTCTCAGGTCTGGTACGATGGCTATCGCAATGAGATCCCCGCCAGTGAACTCAATAAATACGAGAAATATAACATCAGTTTTATCCAGAAATATGAATAAGGATTTTTCCTGCACCTCTTTCAGGGTGTCATGTGCCGTTCTCCCTTGTCTGGTGATATGCGCTTTTGTCCTGATGTTGGGTGGCTGCAAAGGAAAAGACGCGGATAGGCTGGGAGACTTCGCGAAAGAGTGGGCCACTGCCGTCAACAGCGGCGACACCGCTGCCGTCTTCCGGATGTATCCCGCTGCCGCCAAGGCCGATTCGCTGACAGCGGCGCTCAGCACCGACAGTCTGAAGGTGACCATCGACGACACCCAGTCGTCGGCCACGCTGACGTTCGGACCGGGTGTCGACATGGTGGTGAGCGGATTGCCCGACGGCCCCTTTGAGGTGAAGTCGTCGCACGGCCTATTCGCCTATGCCCCTGAGGTGATGGCGTTTGCGAAGAAGACCGGACAGTGGAAGGACGGACTCACTGATGCCGAGCAGGCGGTGCGGATGGCCGACCGCGGCTTTGCCGACTTCTTGCTCGCCGACTTCAACAACAAAGTGAAGGGCGGCCTCAAGATTGCCCAGACTTCCACCTACGGTGACGACTATTACGAGGGGGAGTGGGTGAGTGCCGACGGCGTCGTGTTCAAGGTGAGCAACAGTTCGCCCTACGACGTGCCCGGCTCTGCATGGAGCATCCTCTACAAGGAGGGCTACTGGGGCGGCGGCAATATGGGCAGCGAGGTGGTTCCCGGCAAGGATGTGAAGGCGGGCGGCACGGTGGAGGTGCGCACCTCCGAACTCGGTTCGAGCATGGAGAGTGAGACGGGCCAGCAACTGGTCTTCAAGCCTCTCTCAAAGGAAGAGATGATGCGGGTATTCGTGCCAAAAGGTACTGAATATGAGGAGTATGTGAAATCGGGCGGCAAGCCTGAGGCAGTGGCAGAGAGACTGCAGTTCCTGCTCGAGGGCCCGATGGGCGGATGGTCCACGCGCCTGTCGATGGACGGCAAGGACGGCAGCCTGATTTATAAGACTGGCGGCGACTGGGATGGTGGCGGATCTGTCGAGCAGCGCAAAGTGACGCTCGTCTCCTATGACCCCGCCACCTCGCAACTGGTGCTCCGCGTGGAGCGCTACTATGACGGTGTGGTGACCGGCAACTTGGTGGGCACCTATCGTGGCGGCCGCTACCAGGGACAGTTCAAGAATGTCAATGGCAAGGCGTCGGCATTCTCGTTTAAATAGTCGTTTGGTGGTTTGGGGGGTTGGTCGTTTAGTCGTTTGGTGGTTTAGTCGTTTGGTGGTTTAGTCGTTTGGTGGTTTGGGAGTTTAGACAATAGTCTTGCAAGCCATCGGAAGCCATCGGTCATCATTGCCATGATGGGGAGGAACGGTCTTTGCTGTTGGCTGCACTCCCTGTCTTTAGAGAACTTCAGAACGTCCTCGTAGAGAGAAAAAAACGGAAAAAAAG
Organism: uncultured Prevotellaceae bacterium; assembly: GCA_902795605.1. Taxonomy (GTDB): domain Bacteria; phylum Bacteroidota; class Bacteroidia; order Bacteroidales; family Bacteroidaceae; genus Prevotella. The sequence continues at coordinate 2,677 of CADBLU010000090.1, forward strand.
AGGTGTTTTGCACTAAAAAAGTCTTAAATATTTGGAACTTAACAAAATAAGATGTAATTTTGCACCCACGTCTTTTAAAA
>CADBLU010000091.1 GCA_902795605.1 uncultured Prevotellaceae bacterium
CCACCACCAGCGACTTGTTGTTCTTCTGGATGAGCTGGAAGATGTTCATGTCCTGCGCCTCGATGCCGCGTGTGGCGTCGAGCATAAGGATGCAGACGTCGGAATTCTCTATCGCCCGGATGCTGCGCATCACGGAGTAGAACTCCAGGTCCTCGGTCACCTTGTTCTTGCGGCGGATACCGGCGGTGTCGACCAGATAGAAGTCGAAACCGAACTTGTCGTAGCGGGTATAGATGCTGTCGCGCGTGGTGCCGGCAATCTCGGTCACGATATGCCGGTCCTCGCCGATGAAGGCGTTGATGAGGCTGCTCTTGCCGGCGTTAGGACGGCCCACGACGGCAAAGCGGGGGATGCCCTCCTCCACATCGTCGCTGCCCACGTCCTTAAGCCGCTCCATGACGGAGTCGAGCAGGTCGCCCGTGCCGCTGCCGGTGGCGGAGCTGATGCATACAGGGTCGCCGAGACCCAGTTTGTAGAACTCGGCTGCCTCGTAGTACTGGTCGAAATTGTCGGCCTTGTTGACCACGAGGAGCACGGGCAGCTTGGCCCGCCTCAGGATAAGGGCCACGTCCTCGTCCCAGTCGGTGAGACCGGTGGTGATGTCTACGAGGAAGAGCACCAGGTCGGCCTCCTCGGTGGCGATGATAACCTGCTTGCGGATCTCCTCCTCAAAGATATCGTCGGACTTGACCACCCATCCGCCTGTATCGACGATGGAGAACTCACGGCCGTTCCACTCGCACTTGCCATACTGGCGGTCGCGGGTGGTGCCCGCCTCGTCGCTGACAATCGCCTTGCGCGACTTGGTGAGCCTGTTGAAGAGTGTCGACTTGCCCACATTGGGCCGGCCGACGATTGCTACTAATGCCATGGATGAATGTTATTCCTCATAAAGTTCGAAAGTATACTTGACGCCTTTGCTGTTGGTAAAGACGCCGCTGAAAGAGCCCACCCTTTGCTCATACTGCCCGCGGAAGGTGCCGGTGTGCTTGCCGGCAGGCGACTTCTCGAAGAGGACGTATTGCACCGAGCCTTTGATGTTGATCTGCTCGCGCCTCTTGCATGAGAGCGAGAAATGATTCTGCGGACGGGCATTGTAGTAGTAGTAACCCACATAGTCGCCCGAGGCAATAGGGTCGATGAAGAAGGTGATGGCATACGGGCCAATCTTTCCCGTAAGCTTCACAAAGTCCTGTTCAGGGGCAGCGGCGGCCTCCGTCTCCCCTGTCCGCGCGGAAACGGCGGAAGGACTGACGAACGACAGCAGGGCTGCCAACATAACGATGAGGGTGACTGTTTTTCTCATTCTCCGACTTGGTTTTGGTGGGTTATTCGGGATTGTAGCCGAAGCTGTCGAGCTCGCGCTTCGAACTGCGCCAGTCCTTGTCGACCTTGACGAAGGTCTCAAGATAGATGTTCTTGCCGAAGAACTTCTCGAGCGACTTGCGCGCCTCGGTGCTCACCTTCTTGAGTGCGACACCCTTGTGGCCGATGATGATGCCTTTCTGGGAGTCGCGCTCCACATAGATGACGGCGCTGATACGGATAATCTGCTCCTCCTCCTTGAACTGCTCCACGCGCACCTCTACCGAATAGGGAATCTCCTTGTCGTAGTAGAGCAGGATCTTCTCGCGGATGATCTCGCTGACGAAAAAGCGGGCTGGCTTGTCGGTGAGCTGGTCTTTGTCGAAATAGGGAGGACTGTCGGGCAGCAACTCGCCGATGCGCTTGAGCAGTATGTCGGTGCCAAACTTGTTGAGGGCGGAGATGGGCAGTATCTCGGCCTGCGGAAGCAGCGCGTGCCACTTCTCCACCACCGCCACAAGGCCCTCCTGGTCGGTGAGGTCGATCTTGTTGATGAGCAGCAGCACGGGGATGTCGAGCCCGCGCACCTTCTCGAGGAAGTCGAGGTTCTTCTCGGGGTTCTCCACCACGTCGGTGACATAGAGGAGCACGTCGGCATCAGCCAATGCCGACTCCGAGAAGGCGAGCATCGACTCCTGGAGCATGTAGTTGGGCTTGAGCACACCCGGCGTGTCGGAAAACACGATCTGCATGTCGTCGGTGTTGACGATGCCCATGATGCGGTGGCGCGTGGTCTGCGCCTTAAACGTCGCGATGGAGATGCGCTCTCCCACGAGCTGGTTCATCAGTGTGCTCTTTCCCACGTTGGGGTTGCCCACGATGTTCACAAATCCTGCCTTGTGTTTCATTGGATGTTGGTTCTATTCGACAAAAAAACGCATCTTTTCATGTCGGAAGGATGCGTTTCTGTAGTGTCATGCGTCATTTTGAGGGGGCTGTCGCCGAAAAGCCGTCGTATGCCCACCTCAGATAAGAGGCCCCATGCACAAAACCTGCACCGAAGGCGGTGAGGATGATGTTGTCGCCTCGCTTCAGACGATTCTCATACTCCCAAAGAGCGAGAGGGATCGTGGCGGCACTGGTGTTGCCGAAATGCTCGATGTTCACCATCACCTGCTCCATAGGGAGCTGCAGGCGACGCGCCACCGCCTCGATGATGCGCATGTTGGCCTGATGGGGCACCACCCAAGTGATGTTGTCCTTGTCGAGGCCGTTGCGCTTGGCGATGAGCTCGCAGTCGTCGCTCATGTTGGTGACGGCATAGCGGAACACCGTGCGGCCCTCCTGATAGAGGAAGTGCAGACGGTGGTCGACGGTGAAATGCGAGGGAGGGCAGACAGAGCCGCCGGCCTTCATGTGAAGGAACGGCAGTCCCTTTCCGTCGGTGCGCAGATAAGAGTCGATGTATCCCACCTCCTCATCCTCGGTGGCTTCCACCAGCGCGGCACCGGCACCGTCGCCGAAGAGCGGGCAGGTGGCACGGTCGGTATAATCGACCATCGAAGACATCTTGTCGGCTCCGATGACGATGATTTTCTTGTACCGGCCGCTCTCAATCAGTGCAGAGGCCGTGTCGAGGGCATAGAGGAAACCGCAGCAAGCTCCCCAGAGGTCGAAGGCGAAAGCGTTCTTAAGCATCAGCTTGCCCAGCACGATGGATGCCGTGGAGGGAAACTGATAGTCGGCCGTCGATGTCGAGAGGATGAGGGCATCGATGGTGTCGGGGTCTACCCCCGTCTTCTTCATCACCATCTTTGCTGCCTTGCGAGCCATATAAGAAGTGCCCAGACCCTCTTCGGAGAGGATGCGGCGCTCCTTGATGCCCACACGGCTCATAATCCACTCGTCATTGGTCTCCACCATCCTCGACAGCTCCTCATTGTTGAGCACATAGTCGGGGACGTAGCCTCCAACACCAGTGATGATTGCCCTGATTTTACCCATTACTCAGCGCTTTCCATCTCAATGGCGACCTTACCTCTGTAGTATCCACAGGTGGAGCACACTGTATGATATACATAGTAGGAGCCGCAGTTGGGGCAAAGTGCCAGAGTGGGGGCGATTGCCTTATCATGAGTTCTTCTCTTCAGTGTACGGGTCTTTGACTGTCTTCTTTTTGGATGTGCCATTTTACTTTTATTCTTTAATGATTGATCTTAATTTCTCTAACTCGCTCCAACGGGGGTCGGACGAAGGCTCGTCGTCGGCGGATACAGACATCTGGCCGATGCGCTCGAGCATCTCGGGGTTGCAAAGCCCTTCGGCGTGGACATGGCGCGTGGGAATGGCCAATATCACCTGCTCATAGAGCAGCCACGACACGTCGAGGATGCCCTCTTCGGCAGGCACCACTATCTGCTCGCCGCTGTCGTCGTAGGTGTCGCCCAGCCGTGCCACGATGGTGCCTTGGGTTTCTATGGGCTGCATCATGTCGTCGAGACAGACATCACACGCCACCACTGCACTGCCCTGAATGTGGAAATGCAGTTCATAGACGCCTGCGGTCTTCCTCACAGCAAGGTCGGCATTGATGTCGCCGCCCTTCACGTCGGTGGAGCCCAAAGTTTCAAAATAGGCATTGTCGAGGCTGAACTGAAAGGCAGTCTCTCTGTCCGTCAGACTCTTCAAGTCTATCTTAAATCTTTCTAAATTACCCATTTGGGCTGCAAAGTTACGAATTTTATTTTGAATAGACTAAATAATTGTCGAAAAATTCTATTTCTTCAACTCGATTCTGAAGGTTGTGCCCTTCCCGACCTCTGAATTCTTGACAAAAATCCGTCCCCTGTGGTATTCTTCCACAATGCGCTTGGCCAGCGAGAGCCCCAGTCCCCACCCTCGCTTCTTGGTGGTGAAGCCGGGAGTGAACACATGGCGGATGTCTTTCTTGCGGATGCCCTTGCCGGTGTCGGTCACCTCCACCACGGCCTTCGCGTCGTCTTGCTCCACATGCAGGGTGATGGTGCCCTTGCCCTCCATGGCGTCGACGGCGTTCTTGCAGAGATTCTCGACCACCCACTCGAAGAGGGAGGCATTGATGCACACGATGACATCCTCGGCGGGAAAGTCGGTAAGCATCTGCACCTTTGCCGACGTGCGGCGGTTCATATAGTCCACCACATGGGTCATCACCTCTGTCAGGCTGCTGGGCGAGAGTTCGGGCAGCGACCCGATTTTGGAGAACCTGTCGGCAATGAGCTGCAGTCGCTTCACGTCCTTGTCCAACTCGGGCAGCAACTCGTCGTCGGGATAGCTCTCCTTGAGGATCTCCGTCCAGGCCATCAGACTCGAGATAGGGGTGCCCAACTGATGGGCCGTCTCTTTCGACAGTCCCACCCACACCTTGTTCTGCTCGGCGCGCTTCGACGTGAGAAGGGCGAAGATGGCGATGACGACAAAGACCATGACGATGCCCAACTGGATATAGGGCCACGACGAGAGACGCTTGATCATCACCGAGTCGTCGTAGCAGACATTGATGAAGTCGCCCTTGCCCTCCTCGTCGAGATAGATCTTGATGGCCCGGCCGGCGCGCTTCATCCCCTTGCCCAACTTCGTGGCATAGCGCAGGGAGTCGGCATAGTCGTCGCCCTCCAGGCGGATGTTGCGGAAGGTGGTGGCCTGGTCGTGGCGGTCGAGCACGATGACGGGGATGGTGTTGTTCTCGTCGATGACCTTCAGCACAAGGTTGAGGTCGGTGGTCTCATCAGCCATGCTGAACGAGCGCATGGCCTCGGCCCACACCTCCATCTTGTGGCGCTCCTCGATGGAGAGGTCGCGCACCAGATACTGGGAGATGAAGAGTGAGGCGACGGCAATGAGTATGGCCGCCACCACAAGGATGATCTTCACCTGTCGGATTCTGTCTGTCCACTGCATGATAAAAGGCGGGGAGTCTCCCCGCCTTTATATAACGCACGAAACGGCTTTTTATTATCTGAAGAAGAAGTAACTGATAAACACCGCGGCGATGACGCCGGTGAAGTCGGCCGTGAGGCCGCATTTCACTGAATAACGGTACTTCTTGATGCCCACGCTGCCGAAATAGACGGCGAGGATATAGAAAGTGGTGTCGGTGCAGCCCTGGAGAATACTCGAGAGGTGACCCACGAAGGAGTCGACGCCAAACTGGTCGAAGTTCTGGAGCATCATGCCGCGCGCGCCGGGACCGCTCAACGGTTTCATCAGCGCCACGGGCAGCGCGCCCACCCAGTCGGAGTCGAGGCCCATGGCCTCCACAGCGCGCGCCGTGTACTCCTGCAGCATAACCAGTCCGCCCGACGCCCTGAAAACGCCCACGGCCACGAGGATGGCCACGACATAGGGGATGAGGCTCACGGCCACCTGAAATCCCTCCTTGGCTCCCTCGATGAACGCATCGTAGACGTTGAGGCGTTTCCACACGCCCGAGAGGATAAACAGCAGGATGGCACCGAGAATCATGATGCTGGTGAGCGAACGGCAGAAATGCTGCATCTGGTCGGTGTCCATGCCCATGATGGCATAGAAGAGTGCTCCCACCAATGCGGCTATCACGCCGAACATGAGCATGATATAGCGGTTGAAGAGATTGATGCGCTGGTAGATGGAGCACACGATGAGGCCGACGAGGGTGGAACAGAGCGACGTGAGCAGCAGGGGGATGAACACATCGGTGGGATCGACGGCGCCCGCCTTGGCCCTGTAGGCCATGATGGAGACGGGGATGATGGTGACGCCCGACGTGTTGAGCGTCAGAAACATAATCATCGGATTGCTGGCCGTGTCCTTCTGGGGATTGATGCTCTGCAACTCCTTCATGGCCTTCAGACCGATGGGCGTGGCAGCGTTGTCAAGGCCCAGCATGTTGGCCGAGATATTCATGAAGACGGAGCCCAGGGCGGGATGGCCCTTGGGGACATCAGGGAAGAGGCGTGTGAGCACCGGACTGAGGAACGACGCCAACTTGTTGATCAGCCCGCTACGTTCACCGATTTTGAGGATACCCATCCACAGGGCAAGGGTGCCAGTGAGACCCAGACACATCTCAAAACCCTCCTTCGACATCTCGAAGGTGGAGTCCATCATTTTCGGCAACGCCTCGGCGTCTCCCATGATGAGTTTGATGACACCCACCAGGAAGCCCAGGACAAAGAGAGCTATCCAGATATAATTGAGTGCCATGGCAGACTATCTCCTTGCCGGTGCGGCAGCTTTGCGTGCCCTGCCCTGCTGGGCGGGAGCATTCTGGATGTCTTCGTTGGAAAGCACCTTTTGCGGGTCGAGATGGCGCTTGCGCTCAATATTCTGACGGCGCATGGCCCGCCTCTCAAAAGGCAGGTCGTCGGCTTTCTCATCCTTGATGATGACCTTCATGTGCAGGAAGGCGAAATTGCGGCGCAGGTCGTCGATGTCGGCGTCCCTCAGGCGGATGCAACCCTCGCTGGCACGGCCCGGCACACTCACCTCGTTGTTGGTGCTGCCATGAATGCCGATGCCGCTGTGACCGGGAGTCACCAGACGCAGGAAATAGTTGCCATAGGCCTTGATATTGCCACGGCCGTCGCCGAAGTCATGGCGCCAGGTGGAAGCGTCGGCCAACTGCGAGATGGTGAAAGGAACCGCCATCGTGCTGTTAGGTGTGCGCATGTCGCCACGCTTCTGCTTGTTGCCTTTCTTCAGGCCGAAGGCACAGTCGTAACGGGCCAGCATCACGGTGTCGCCGTCCTGGGCCTCATATACATAGAGGTAATAGTCTTTCTTCGACATGATGATGAAGCATTTCTCGCGGTGCTTCATCAGACCGGGAAGGCTGATTCTCTCGTCGGGGACGAGACGCACGGCACGCTTCCCATAATCAACCACCACCTGCTCGTAGGTGCTGGCGTCGGAATAGGGGAACGGAGCGTCTATCGACTTGTCTTTGTCTCTCTTTTGGTTGGCCTCGCCACTCTGCGATGCGGTCATGCCGTCGGCTCCTGCCAATGAGGTTGAAAGGCAGAGGAGGAAGGCAAAGGCCGTACTTAAACTGATCAATGTTTTCAAAATCGTGAGTATTATGGGGTTGAAAAATCTGATTATTCCTCAAGATAGGTGTATTGCTTCGACATGTAATAGCGCTTGCCCATATACACCACCTGATACCAGTCGCCGCTCTCGCCGACGCATTCCAGACGGGTGCCCTTCTTCACCGAACGGGTGGCGCCCTTCTCGTCTTTCAGGTATTCGGCTTTCAGACTCGGGCCGAAGCGCATGCGCACACCCTCACCGTTGACCACCACCTGCTGCGACTTCTTAGGGTTGAAGGCGACCTTCGACACAGACTTCACATCGAGCAGCGAGTCGACCACGCGGGTGTCGACGCTGTCTTTCGACTGCACCGTCTCTTCCTCGGTCGTGACAGAGGAATAGTGGTAGATAGCGCCAACTATCAGCAGCAGCGCCAGGACGGCAATGATGAAAAAGAGTAACTTACGGTCATTGGCCGGCTTTGGCGGACGGTCAATGATTTCTGTTTGCTCAACAGGCTCATCAGCCACCGTCTCGGGGTCTGCCTCCAACGGGTCTTTCTGCTGGAGTTGCTTGATCGACCTGCCGCAATAGGGACACAGGTTGGCATCATAGGGTATCTGCTTGCCGCAGTGCTGACATTTTACCATCTCTTTCTGTTTTCTTATAGGGAATGCAAAATTACGACTTTTTTTCGCATTTCCGACATAGAAAGAAGAAAAATATTGATTTTTTAAGGCTGAGAAACGAAACTGCCGACAGCACACAACCGTCTGGACAAGGCACAAAAAAAGCCTCCCCAGAGCACAGGCTCCGGAGAGGACTCAAAAGGAGGCGGCGACCTACTCTCCCGCATTGCATTGCAGTA
>CADBLU010000092.1 GCA_902795605.1 uncultured Prevotellaceae bacterium
GAAACCCACCATGGCATTGAACTCCGGCTCCATGGTATAGTTGGTGCCGATGTTGAAGCCACTGGTCAGGTCGTCCATCGTCACGGGGCTCACGCCGGTGACGAAGAGTCGCTTGATAGACGTGACAGCCCCCGCCTTGATTGCATTGAAGAAGGCACGGAAGGCTCCGGTGCCGTGTGTCTCAGCCTTGTATCCCCGCTCCGTACCAGGATCGGAAAGGATGATGTTGGTGAAGTGGTCGTACTCGTCGATGAACAGATATATCTGCCGACCCGCCTCATTGCAGCTGCGCACCAAAGAATCCAACTGGTTGGCTGCGCCTTTTTTCGACCGTAGAAGCTCAAGGGCATTGGCGGGGAGCAGGTCGGCATAGTCTCTGATAAATCCTTCGTAATGGGTATTGCAATAGTCGTCCATCCGCTCCTTGTATCCCTCCAAATCGCCTGAGAAGGCGGAGAAGTTGAGATAGAGCACCAGGTAGGTGTTGTGGGCCTCTGTGGGATGCTGGCCAATCCACAGGTCGCCGAAGAGGCGGTCGAAACTGTCAGCCTTGCGGATGTCATAGTAAGACTGCAGCATGCTCAGCAGCAGTGTCTTGCCGAAGCGTCTTGGGCGGATGAAGAAGAAGAAGCGGTTGGCCGCCTCTATCTCGGGGATAAAGCGGGTCTTATCGACGTAATAATAATGGTCAAGGCGCACGTCCTCCCAGTTTTGCATGCCGTAGGGGATGCGCTTGGGCTTATCTGTCATCTGCTGTTGCATGGCTCAATGTTTTTCTAACTTTTTGCAAATGTAGGAATAATTTTTCAATCATCCTATCTTCCACATAAGATTTTGTTTTAGACGTTCTGAATTTGAATGAAGACAGCGGAAGGCATCAAGATCAAGGAGGTGATTCTGTTGCATTCCGGATATAGGTGCGATTGGGGGTGAAAAAACCTTGGCAATAATGAGGACGGGGGAGACCTGCCGCTCATCATTGCCAAGGAATTGTGCGTGTAAAAAGGATCGTTCTGACGGTGTCGCTTGAAGATTACTTGAAAAGCGGATCTTCAATTACTGGAGGACCGTAGACAACCTCAGCCGAGCTCATGATGGGATCGTCGCAGAAACCGCCACCTTCCATCACCAAAATCTTTGTCGTTGGCTGTGAATAGATTCTTTTCTCCATGGTGTTGGGTTTTAAAGGGTTAAAAAATAAAGGTTACAAAGTGATTTTTCACATTGTATTGAAAACTCTCTCATATATAACAGATGCCTAACTTATTGAAAACTTTTTTGTCACTTTTGGGAAAGGATGCACCTGTTGCCCTTTGTTGTGTGATACGAGCCGGCGGTGTGAAATACCCGAATTTGTGCAAAAATCGTCATTTGAAATAAAAACCTGGAATTTTGTGGCTATCTCATAATAAATATGTATTTTTGCATATTAAAAACACAAAAGATGAAAAAATATTTGTTGACTGCAATGTTGATGCTGGTGGCTTTGTGTGAGACAGCCGCCCGGCAAGTGGCCGCCGCGCCCTCTGACGGACTCGTCAAATCTCCCGATGGGAAGATGTGCGTGACTGTAGGAGAGAAAGGTGGAATCCCTTACTACACAGTGACCTACGAAGGGATGACCGTCATCGATGAGTCGGCCCTGGGCCTTGAGACGAATGTCTACGACGCTGTCAGCGGGCTGGCCGTGGGCGATGTGAAGTACGACCGTGTGGTGAAAGACTACACGATGGCGCAGGCCAAGGCATCGCAGATACATTATGAGGCCAACCAGATGGACGTGCTCTTCAAGAAGGGCGGCGAGGCTTGCATGACCGTCACCTTCCTCGTTTCCGACAATGATGTGGCCTTCCGCTACTCTATGTCCCGTAAGAAAGACAATAATCCCAAATGCGCGGTCGTCAAGAGTGAGCGCACCTCGTTCCGCCTGCCGGAAGGCACCACCACTTTCCTCTGTCCGCAAATCGGTCCGATGACCGGATGGGAGCGCACCAAACCCTCCTATGAGGAAGAATATAAGGCCGACGTGCCGATGGCAGAGAAGTCGCAATTCGGACTGGGGTATACCTTCCCTTGTCTTTTCCGCCTCGGCAACGACGGGTGGGTGCTGCTGAGCGAGACGGGCGTGTCGAGCGCCTACTGTGGTTGCAGACTCAGCGACTATATCCCCGGAAAGGGATACACCATCGCATATCCCGAGGAAGGTGAGTGGAACGGCATCGGCAGTGCCATGCCTGCCATTCCACTGCCAGGTGCCACTCCGTGGCGCACCATCACCTTCGGCAAGACGCTAAAACCCATTGTCGAGACCACCATCCCCTATGATGTCGTCGACCCGCTCTATGAGGCCACCCAACCCTTCCGTCCCGGCCGCTACACCTGGAGTTGGCTCATCTGGCAAGACAACTCCATCAATTACGACGACCAGGTGCAGTTTATCGACCTGGCTTCCGCCATGGGCTTTGAGTATTGCCTGGTGGATAACTGGTGGGATCAGAACATCGGCCGTGAGCGCATCGCCGAACTCTCACGCTATGCCCAGAGCAAGGGTGTGCGGCTCATGCTGTGGTATAACTCCAACGGATATTGGAACGATGCTCCGCAGACACCGCGCGACTGCATGTCGACCTCCTATGCTCGCGACCGTGAGATGCGGTGGCTTCAGAGCATCGGCGCGGCCGGCATCAAGGTCGACTTCTTCGGCAGCGACAAGCAGGAGACCATGCGCCTCTACGAGGACATCCTCGCCGACGCCAACCGCTATGGGCTGCAGGTGGTTTTCCATGGCTGCACCATCCCACGTGGATGGGAACGGATGTATCCCAACTATGTGGCCAGTGAGGCCGCGCTGGCCTCGGAGAATCTCTTCTTCACTCAGCATCATTGCGACAAGGAAGGCTTCGAACTCACCATGCATCCCTTCTCGCGCAATGCCGTGGGCACCCTCGACTGGGGCGGCATTATCATGAACCGCCGGATGAGCCGCGACAACAACAGCCGCTTCTACCGGCGCTCGTCAGATGTCTTTGAGATGGCTACGGGCATCGTCCTCCAGACCGCTGTCAACTGTGTGGCTATGCAGCCCAACAACCTCAGTGAACTGCCGCAGTTTGAACTTGACTTCCTCCGCTCATTGCCCACCACATGGGAGGAGACGCGTTTCGTGGACGGATATCCCACACGCTATGCCGTGATTGCCCGGCGACATGCCGACAAATGGTATGTGGGTGGCATCAACGGCACCGACAAGGCCCTCACGCTGACCCTCGACCTGCCGATGCTGGCAGGAAAGACGGTGGAATACTATACCGACCGTCCGGCGAAGCCTCTGGAGAACGCCGTACCCGAGAGCGAGAAGCGCACGCTGAAAGTGGACAAAAAAGGTAAGGCGAAAGTGACCATCCAACCGATGGGTGGTATCATCATCGTGGAATGAAAGAACATGAACCAATATGAAAGAACTTGAGAATGAAACCGTGCAGTTGCCCGAGAACGCGTTCCGGGAACTGAAAGAAGGAGAGAATTATGTGCCTATCATGCGCCCCGACCGCACCTATCCCGAGGTGAACATGTGGTCGGTGACATGGGGTATCGTCATGGCGATACTCTTCTCTGCCGCCGCCGCCTATCTCGGACTGAAGGTGGGGCAGGTGTTTGAGGCCGCTATCCCCATCGCCATCATCGCTGTGGGTGCGTCGACCGCCGCCAAGCGCAAGAACGCCCTCGGCGAGAATGTCATCATCCAGAGTATCGGTGCCTGCTCTGGCGCCGTGGTGGCAGGTGCCATCTTCACCTTGCCCGCCATCTATATCCTGCAGGCCAAGTATCCCGACGACCCGGAGATGAGCGCTTCGTTCCTCAAGGTCTTCCTCTCGTCGCTTCTCGGCGGTGTCATCGGCATCCTTTTCCTCATCCCGTTCCGTAAATACTTCGTGCGCGACATGCACGGGAAATATCCCTTCCCGGAGGCCACGGCCACGGCACAGGTGCTGGTCAACGGTGCCAAGGGCGGCAACCAGGCCCGTCCGCTGCTCATCGCCGGTCTGGTGGGCGGTCTCTACGACTTTGTGGTGGCTACCTTCAAACTGTGGAATGAGAATTTCACCACGCGTGTGGTGGACTGGGGCGTGGCATTGGCCGACAAAGCCAAACTGGTGTTCAAAATCAATACCGGTGCCGCCGTGCTCGGTCTGGGCTATATCATCGGTTTGCGCTATGCCTTCATCATCTGCCTTGGCTCTTTTGCCGTATGGTGGCTTATCGTACCGGGCATGTCGCTCTTGTTCGGCGACCAGGTGCTCAACGCGTGGAACCCGTCAATCACACAGACCGTGGGTGAGATGAGTGCCGAGCAGATCTTCACCTCCTATGCCAAGAGTATCGGCATCGGCGGCATCGCCATGGCCGGCCTCATCGGCATCGTCCGCTCGTGGGGCATCATCAAGGGCGCCGTGTCGCTCGCTGCCAAGGAGATGCGAGGCAAGAGTGCCGAGACGGTGGAGGTGGAGCGCACAGGGCGCGATATCTCGTTCCGCATCATCGCCGTGGGCAGTATCGCCACTCTTATTATCACCTTTATCTTCTTCTGGACAGGGGTGATGGGAGGCAACCTCCTCTTCGCCATCATCGGCATCCTCCTTGTGGCGGTCATCGCTTTCCTCTTCACCACAGTGGCTGCTAACGCCATCGCCATCGTGGGCACCAACCCCGTCTCGGGCATGACCCTTATGACACTCATCCTCGCCTCGGTGGTGATGGTGGCCGTGGGCCTCAAGGGCACGGCAGGCATGGTGGCGGCACTCATCATGGGCGGCGTGGTGTGCACGGCACTCTCGATGGCCGGTGCTTTCATCACCGACCTCAAGGTGGGCTATTGGCTCGGCACGACTCCCAAAAAACAGGAGACATGGAAATTCCTCGGCACACTGGTGTCGGCGGCCACCGTCGGTGGGGTGATGATCCTGCTCAACGAGACCTACGGCTTCGCCGGCGACAGCCTGGCTGCCCCTCAGGCCAATGCCATGGCGGCCGTCATCGACCCACTGATGAATGGGGTGGGGGCACCCTGGCTGCTCTACGGCATCGGTGCCGTCCTGGCCATCGTGCTCACTGTCTGCAAGATTCCCGCCTTGGCTTTCGCCCTGGGTATGTTTATCCCGCTCGAACTCAATACGCCGCTGCTCGTGGGCGGAGCCATCAACTGGTGGGTCACCACTCGCAGCAAGGACAAGGCAGTCAATGCCGCTCGTGGCGAGAAGGGTACGCTGATCGCCAGCGGTTTCATCGCCGGCGGCGCCCTCATGGGTGTGGTTAGCGTCTTGTTGGAATACTACGAGGTCGACCTCGCATTGAAAGGCTGGAGCGACAACCCGCTCTCACAGGTGGCATCACTGGCGGCCTATATCCTCCTCATCGCCTTCTTCATCTGGGCCACACGCCCCGGAAAAGACGATAAGGTCGCAGAATAGAGGCTCCCCCCCATGCGCAGTAAGGGAATACCCACGCCCAGAATGCAGTAGAGACGGGAAGAATCCCGTCTCCCCCTGCGGAGTGGCGTGCCGAAAAACTCATGCTGTAGCCTTGCCGTCAGCATGCCCACGCCAAGAATGCAGTAGAGACGGGATTCTTCCCGTCTCCCTCC
>CADBLU010000093.1 GCA_902795605.1 uncultured Prevotellaceae bacterium
CATCGCTTCGAGCAGTGCCATGGTGCTGCCCATATCGACACCCCCCAACGCTTTGGCGTATGCCACCAACCTTGTCCATCAAAACGATATGGCGAAAATAGGTATCATCACTGGTTTCGTCAGCATGTTTTTGGGGTATGTCTTGCTCTATTTCCTCGGATTCTCACATATATTATAATAAAGAAATCGCTCATATACTGATTGAAGTGTATTATATAAGTTTTTTATGGAGAGAATCTGTCGTGAGACAGTATCTCTCCTTTTCTCCAAACAATCACATACAATCAGTCATGCGACTTCAACATCAAACAGGATAAAATAATTAGAAATAATAGAGAAATGAAACATGAATCCATCATCGTCGTGTACGATAGTTGTCAGGCAATAGCTGAAGAGATTGCCGACTTGCTGGGTGCTGAGACCATCAGCGTGCAAAGTGTGAACAACAGGCATGTGGAAAACAGCCAGAGTCTCGTTCTTGCCGTGGAATACCAGACCGACGGCCACTTGACACCACATTGGCAATACGCCTTTCAGACGATTTGCAGAACCGACCTCACTGGGAAGAGCTTCGCCATATTCGTTGCGCTTGGTAACCTTCAAGACCAAGATGCGGGAAAGGAATTGTGCGAAGAACTAAGGAAAGACGGAGCGCACATTGTCGGCGACCTGCCCAATGCGGCTTCTCCCTCGTGGAAGCTGGACGACTGGGTATGCTCCATCTCGCCAAACCTATAATCTCGGTTTCCTCACAGCCCGTCAAGTAATTGGCCGCTGCGCTCAAAATCGTAGAAAAATCTTATTTATCATTGATAAAAGTCCGATATAATCTTACCGGTCCGAGCAGACCAGATGGGAGCAGAGGAGAGTCTTTGGTGAAGAATTTGAAGCAACCCACCGTTTTGCGGCCTTGAGAGGGACGTGGCTTTCCGTTTCGCAGCCAATCGGGGATGGCTGCCATATAGCGGCCTGCCTCAGGTTTGCCCGGCGCAAAGTTGTATGTCAACGGCTCTGACCAATCGATGTCGTCAGGTTCTTGTTCGTCGCCAATCATGCGGTTGGGCCAGAGATTGGTGACATCAATCTCTATCTTGTTTTCACCGGGATGCAGTGCCGGTGTGATGTCGAGCAGGAAAGGTGCTTTCCACATGACGGGGAATGCGATGTCGTTGACGCGTACTGAGGCCATGTTCTTTACTTCGCCCAAATGAAGTATGAGACGGCTGCTTTTCAGTTGCTTATTTTTCAGAGTGAAGCGGTTGCTGTAGGTGGCCGTTCCTGAAAAATACCTGACGGCAGGCGTTGGTGATTGTGCCCAATCGAAGAGTTGCTGCCTCTCCATCTTGGCCACATCAGGGAAGGCAATGACCCAACCGTCGTCAAGTGTCACCACACATTCTTCTGGATGGTCTTCTACAAGCAATGTCGCCAAGGAGTCGTATTGCAAATGCTCCATGTATTTTGCCGTGATGACGAGGAACCGCGAGCCGTTTGCCTCAATGGTCAGCGAGTCACGGGTGAAGGAATCCATCTCGAGATTGTAAGGATTCCACACTTCGATGTTCTTGCCACCGGCATATTGTGCGATAGGCAGAGTGGCTGTGTAAGTCGAGTCGGTGGGATTGCATACGAACACGATGTCGGTGTCGCCATCGGTGCGGCGGTAAGTCTTGAAGTTGCCGATGTCTCCCCACTGCTGCTTGCAAGGCATACCGCGCTGCAGCAAAGACTGGCAACGGGCCATGTAGTCGAAGAATGCTTTTGCTCCGCCAACCTTCCACCATGTCTGGTTGGGCACGAAATGTGTACCCCAGATGCCGAACGACATGCCTGGCTCCACCTGCATCCACGGGTTGCAGGCACCGGCGTGCAGCATCATGCGGTTGACGCCTGTGCAGAAGGCGCGGTCGCAGATAGGTTTGAGCGACTGCGGGTCATCCTTCCAAGCGTGCAGCGGCCAGCAGGTGAATGCCTCGGCCACGAGCAGCGGCTTCTGCAGGTTGCGCATCACCTGTTCATGCCTTCTCATGTCCTTCCAACCCCAGTCTGGACGCACCCAGAACTCTGTGGCGACAATAGCGTTGGGAGCCGCACGCAGAATCTTATAAATGTCGAGTACCTGAAACGGTTTTTGTCCGCCTGTTCCATAAGGCTCTACCAATAGTTGCATGCCAGGTGCACTCTTTTCGGCCAGTTCAGCCATGTATCCGTAGTAGTTCTCGGCAAAGAGCGATGTGAGCACATCGACCAGGTCCTTCCGGAAGGCCGCACTCTCTTCCTTGCTTCCTATCACCGC
>CADBLU010000094.1 GCA_902795605.1 uncultured Prevotellaceae bacterium
AACAGGATTCGAACCTGCGAACCAGTTTTGCCGGTTACACGCTTTCCAGGCGTGCCTCTTCAACCACTCGAGCACCTCTCCTTGGTCTTATCGGAGTGCAAAATTACACATTAATTACCAAATAAAAGAATTTTTCGCACTTTTTTTTCCTTGCAGGCATATTTTCATAGATTTTCAGAGGACTGCGACGTGGAAAAAACCGGTTTGCCAATACTATTTCGACAGATGCCGCACATATTTCACCGCCTCGCCATCCGTCTTGAGTACATCGGCAAACGACTGTGGCGACATCGTCACAGGACCTTTCATGAACTCTGGAATATTAAAGCACTTCATCGACCTCCGATGCCGGTCGGGATGGCTCTCTGGCAGTTCGAAAGGTTTCGTCCCTTTGCCACTGGCATCAATATGTGCGAAGAATGGCCTGGTGTAGCCGCCATCGTCGCGACGACTGCTGAAGACCACCCACCTGCCGTTGCTCGACCATGAGTGATAGCTCTCCGTGTCATGTGAGTTGACCTCTTCCATGGGTCCTACCTGGTGGGTGGTCAGATCCATCAGCCACAAGTCAGCGTCACGGTGCCAGATATGGAAGCATCCATACTTCCCCAAAGTGAACATGAGGAAACGTCCGTCAGGAGAGATGCGAGGCAAGGTGGCACTCATGTCGAGCGAATCCGCGTTGAACACCATTTCTCTCGGTCCGAACGTCATTGTCTCTGGGTCGAAACTCTTCCTGTAGATGCAGTATTTGATCTCCTTGGCTCGCAGGATGGTCTCCACCTCTTTCTCCACGGTGTCGCGATATTCGAAATGAGCGCTGCAATAGTAAAGCATCTTACCATCGGGAGCCCAGAAGGGGAATACCTCAAACTCATCGGAGGCGTTCTCAATGTTGGTCACCTCATTTTTATCCACGTCATAAGCAATCAAGTCGCTGCCGGCATCGAAGACTTCAATCTTGTTGAGGTCACGGGTGTGAAACGACTGGCCGGTCTTGTTGGTGGAATAGACAATCAGGCGAAGCCAAGGATGCCAGGTGGGATAGACTCCGGCAGAGAGGATAGAGTCGTTACGCATATTGATCTTCCTCACCTTGCCGTCATAGACGATGACCGTGCCCCCATGGTTCTGCCTGGCATGAAACTGCATCCGCCCCGGCTGATAGTTCTGATAGTTGTGGCAGTTGATGCACTGGCCGTCTTCGGGAGTACTGCACAGCATATTGTCGTAAATCACATTCTCGCTGCCATCCTCGATACACTTCTGGTAGATGGTGAGCTCCTCGTATCCCACATAGGAAGGTGATATGAGACGGTAGCTGATATATGGGTCGATGCTGTCGGGCGACACGAATATCTTAAACGGCTGATGCTTGGTCCATTGACCATTTTGGCGGGCATAGACCACCACGTCCACAGCCTTGCCCTTTGCCGCAGCGGTCAGTTCCCTCCAGTCGTCAATATCTGGATTGGCATACTCTCCCCCGCATACGATCTCATGCCCTTCACACGACAGACGGGCCACCATCTCCTCACTGGGTTCGTCCATTTCGAAAGTGAGAGGAGCGATGTTGACGGGAATCGTGACATTGGTGTAGTCAGGATAGATCTTTGGCAAGCGTCCACTTTCAGAATATTCAGCGGGCACTTCGACACGATTGCACGATGTAAGTGCGACAAGAACCGACAATACAGTAAATATGGTGAAAGAAAATGTTCTCATGTGACTGATAGTAAAATGATTGTCAATAGATCTCCTGGTCGCGGTTGAGGAAATACTCATAATAGAAGGTGTGTCCGAATTCTGGCTTCAGCAGATTCTTCATCGACTCTTCGGACATTCCCCCATATTGCTGCGCCCGAGACGAGAAATTCTGATATTCCCGCACTACGCTTTCGTCAAAAGGCAATTTGCTGATATCCACCTGATGCTCGAGGTTTCCGTAGAGCATAGCCACCTCTTGATAATGCGTGGGCACATGCTGGCCCTGATGGAGCTGCAGATACTTGAAATACCTGGGCCAGAAGACACCGATATCTTTCATCCAGATGGCCGACAGCAAAGTCTGCTCCTGCAGCAGAGGATCATCGGTATCTACATCCACGTCCATGAACTGATGGTTGAGAAATATTTCAGCCAGGCCGTTGTCGCTGGTCAACTTGTCATTGCTGGTCAGCAAATGGGTGACGGGCTCAAACTCCGCATCTTTTTTAAGTGCCTTCGGGTCGTTGAGCAGTTGCTCATGCCTTTCCGCCCACTCCCTATGAAACAGTGTGGTCTTCAGCAGGCGGATATATTTAAGGGCCACTTGCCGCTCACCGTTAAGCATCGCACAGCGTGTGAGATATTTCAGATATTCCACCTTCCATCCATATTCCACCCCGTCCTCGAGGCACCAGCGATAGCAGTAGTTGAGTTGCCCGTAGTTGAAATAGATGGTCTTGCCGGATATTTGATTCATTCGGATGGCAAGAGGTGTGGACAACTTCTTCGAGCCACTGGGATAACGGTACATCTCGTCGCCTTGGCGGCCAAGGCGGAACAAGGCAAGATTTCTGAGCATGAGTATCGACCTCGTGGGCTCATCCTTTTGAACCTCAGCCTCTGCCATCAGAGCATTCCAGTCGCCCCTTTCGGCACATCTCAGCATACTCAGTTCCTTGTGGAAATTGAAGTCTTTATACCATCTCGCGCTGACACACCATGTCAAAACAGCGATGACGGCTACTTGTGCGACGTACCATGCAACGACACGCCGGTGTGCTTTGCGAGAAGATTTCTGCGACGCCGCAGAAGCCGTCTTTGCCCGTTTGGAATTCTTTGTCCCAACCGCCTTTATGGGTTCCAGCTTTTCTGCCCCGTTCTCTCCCACCGCTTTTTCTGTGCCCCATTTCCCATAGGCCAGTGCCACTATGGCGAAAAAGAGCGCGCAAACCACGTACGGCAGATAGAGCGAGGGATACCTTTCCTCATAACTGAAGATCGGGAGTGCCGCCATGTAGATACTGTCGATGTCGGTCTGATAGTACACATAGCGGTAGAAAAGCAGAGGTACAGCAAAGCAACAAAGCAATCCCACGACGCTGTCAATGAGGCGGCGCGACACCGTCATGTCGGGCATACGCCAGCAGATGAGCACCATCAGCACGACAGCCAGCAATCCATAGGCTCCCATAAGCGGATAGGCGGCAAACGCCGTGAGCACCAAGAACAAGAATCTCAGGAAGTATCGTGAAGTCAACGAACGGTAAATCCAAACGAGCAATATGCCCAACGAAAATCCGATGACAGGGACGAAGAAGTCGCCTCTGAGTTTCTGCACATAGATCCAATAGCCCGACTGTACGATGGCCATGAGGAGGAAAGCCACGGGGATGAGCAGGAGCACGAGCCACCGCTGCGGGATGCGGAATGTCTTGGCAGTGAAGAAAGCAAGCAAGAGCCACCATCCGCAAAGGAAAGCCACTCCCATCCATGGGACATAGAAAAACTGTGTGAAAAAAGTGCCCATCCACGACAACATCCCGCCGGGAACGACCATTTGCTCACGGAAGAAGTCGGAATTGCTTGAGAACAAGTTGAGTTCTTGCACTTTCCACAACAAATCGCTCTCGAAGACCAGCAGGCACGCCGCCGCGACGGCAACTGCCAACGCCAACAGAGCATAGGGTATCAGTAGGGCTGTTTTCCTCATGACTGTGATTTTAGCGGACAAATTTACAGAAAATAAATGTCAAAAGGGAAGAATCGCCCTTTTTATTTTATAATAATGTCAAAAATCTGTCTTCAGCCCCTTGGAAAAACTCAGACGCAGACACGACAGAGAAGTGTCTGCTAAAAATCAATGCCGGCATTTCGCAGTGCCGAGGCGACCACCGTCTGATAGTCATCACCCAACATGGCCAAGCGCTGAAGGCAATTGTAGGCAGCATGTCTCACTGCCACATGGTCGTCGGCAAGAGCAGTGCATGCTTGGTCTACAATCTCGCCGATTCCTCTGTCGTCGGGCATCTGCCCTTGTGTCAACAACCTCGCCATCACATGGTATCCACAGATCTGATGCAAGGTCTCTGATGAGGCAATCCACTCAAAGGCAAGCATAGGGATATAGTCGAGATGCTGGAAAAGGTTGAAGGCCAGCATCTCGGCTATCTCCTGCGTCTCTGCCTGCTCCAGCCATAAGTCTGCCAGGCTGGCGGTCATCTCCTCCGCAGGCATGATCATGGTGGCGAGAATCTTGCATTCGCGCACGTTTTCTTTCCATAGCTCCAGAGCGAGAGAGAAATCTTTGCCGTATTCACCGGCCATTTTCTTCAGTTCTGTATAGGGCACCCCCCAATTGAGGCGGTAGTCGATGCCGCTCTCTCGCATGGACCTTGAAGCCTCTCCGTTCATCAGCAGGCGAAACGACTGCTTGATTTCACGCACTTTCTCTCTCACTTCCTCTTTCATACCTATAAAATTGAATAGTCTTTGGAATAACGCATCATCTGCTCTTCGTAGGTCTCTGTGTAATCGGCCACGACATCCGTCACTTCTCCTGTCGGGGAGCAGACCAGCCTAAATCGAGGATTGAGGAATCCTTTATAAGGAGCAAGGTCAAGACGCTGGTAGCGCTCAAGGATCTCATTGTGCAGATCGGGGTCCACACCGACGGCGTATGTCTCCACCAGATGGCGGGCAATGGCATAGTCGCCCTCGCTCTTGATACGCTGTATCTCTGCCAACAGGGTGGCGAACGCCTGTCTCAGACAGGCATAGTCATCAATATAAAGGAATGTCTTGCCCTCCTTCTTCTCGAGATGCATCGCGCCGTCAGAATGCTCCAGTGTCCAACGGGCTATCAGCGCCCTGTTGCGCATGTGAGCCTCTTCTATCACATTGCCTGGACGGATACGGGTGAGTTGGGTCATCAGTCCGTTCATCAGGTATGTATAGTATTGCGACTTGTAAGCTTCTTCGTCGGGGAGCAATCCTAACTCCACGAGCTTAGGGTCGGCGATGTAGTAGAGACCGAAAAGGTCGGCCCTCGCCTCTTCCACCGTACTGCCGTAAGACTTCAGGGCATCGGGATTGGTGTCAGGCAGGAGTTGGCCGCTACCATGACCGAGACATTCGTGGAGGTCGGTGTGCAGGTCGTCGCAGAGGTCACCATATTTTTCGATGAGCGCAAGAGTATCCTCGTCGGCCACGAATTCCTCCTTGAAACCGTTGCCATGAGCAGCTTTGTTATATGCCTCAGTCAGGTTTCCAATGGTCACGCTCTTACTCCCGTATCTTGCCCTGATCCAATCGGCATTGGGCAAATTGATGCCGATGGCTGTAGAGGGGTACTCTTCTCCGCCAAGCATAGCGGCATTCACCACATTGGCCACCACACCCTTCACTTCTCTCTTTTTGAAGCGTGGGTCTACAGGAGAATGGTCTTCAAACCATTGCGCATGGTCACTGATACAACGGGTGCGTTTCGTCGCTTCCCAGTCCTTGTATTCCACAAGGCCCTCCCAGGTGGCCTTCAATGCCAGCGGGTCGTCATAGACCTCAATAAATCCGTTGATAAAATCAATGTCGCCTTCATGGCTCCCCACCCACTTGATGGAGTAACGGTCGAAATCACGCAGATCACCGCTGGAGTAAAATTTCAGCAACAAATCTATCACTGAGCGTTGCTCGTCGTTCTCCGCTACCTCTGAGGCCTTCTCCAACCAATAGGCGATTTTACGCAATGCCTTGTCGTAACTGCCGCCAATCTTCCATATCTCCTCTCTCAGCACACCGTCCTCTTTCACAAGCCGGCTGTTGAGGCCCCAGGAGGGAGGCTCCTCGTCACATTTGTCCTTGAGGGCTCCATAGAAGTCCTCCACTTCCTGCTGTGAGACATTCTTATAAAAATTCACCGCAGAAGTCTTCACGAGGTCGGCACCGTCGGCCTTATTTGTCCGTTTAGGAAATATGGCCGGATCAAAGATGACAGGAAAGACATCCGCCATCATTTCCTCCACTGTCTGCCCCTCTTTCAGCGGCAAGTCGTTGGGAGACAACTTCTTTATGATATCCCTCAAATAATCAGGAGAAAAGCCCGGCACAAACTTCTCTCCTCCATAATGATGATGGATACCGTTGGAAAACCACACCCGCTTCAGATAAGTGCTGAGATAATGAAAGTTCTCATCATCGGTCAATCCACTTTTCTTGACAAATTGATAAACAACCTCCAAGAGTTGCCTTACTTGGAGGTTGTTATCGCCCATCTGGTCAAAAGTGATGTCACGTCCCCAGAGTGTAGCCTCGGAGAGATAATAGACATAGAGTTTCTGGCGTAATGTCAATAAATCAAACTGGTTCAGACGATAGCGCAAAATCTGAATGTCGGCAAATCTCTCGCCAGCGTAATGAAAATCCTCTGTCATCGTCTCAGCCAATATTCGAAGATACGCGCTTTGACTTCCGGGTTTCCTTCCTTGACTCCCTGAGAGAGGGATGCTGCGCGAAATGACGCATCTTGTATTCGCGGGGAGTCATCCCGTTGATCTTGAAGAATGAGGCATAGAAAGACTGCCTGTTGGAGAAGCCCACCATATTGCTGATATCCTCCATGTTCAGGTCCTGGTATCTCTTGTCAACAAGAATCGTCATGGCCTCTTCAATGCGGAATTTATTGACAAACGACGTATAATTCATGTGAAATCTTACATTCACGACAGCTGAGATATAACGAGTATTCGTACCCAGGTCTTCAGCAAGTTTCTTTGCAGAGTACTCCTTATCCTTATATTTCTTCTGAATAAGGATGATGTCCAAAATTTTCTCCTTCAACTCATCCATGAGTCGCGGACTGACAAGGCTTCTGTAGGCAGCCTCTTTTTCCTTTTTCTCTGTAATGTTATACTTTGCCATATCTACCAAAAAATAAAAAATGAATGAAAAATTTGGAATTGTTTTTGCAAATATAATAAAAAAAATTGATGTTGTCAAGCATTTTTTCTATTTTTCACAAAAAAACTACATTAATTTTGAAATAATGTTACAGAAAAGACACTGCGTTTGTCTGAGAAGGAAATATCTCTTCTTCCTCTCCCTATTTCCGCCTGCGACGAACTATTTTTTGCCCAATCATTGTTATCGCTGCAACGGCTCCAATAATAACATGGAATAAGGAAAAAAGTATCAAATTGCAGCGTTTTTTGGTTTTTATCTAAATAATATGGTGGAAAGTGCGAGAAATAACGTACCTTTGCATGAATTTTATAGAGTATATCGCAAGAAGATGAGACCGACAGCTATTATGCTACTTCACTGCCCCGACCAAAAGGGCATTATCTCTGAAGTGACAAAGTTCATTACCGACAATAAAGGCAATATCCTTTATCTCGACCAATATGTAGACCGACAGGACGGCATGTTTTTCATGCGTATCGAATGGGAACTTGAGAATTTCCTCATTCCACGCGAGAAAATCAAGGAATACATTTCGACGCTCTACGCGCAGAGATACAAGATGACGTTCAATCTTTACTTTAACGACATACGTCCGAGGATGGCCATTTTTGTAAGTAAGATGAGCCATTGCCTCTACGACCTGCTCGCACGCTACAAGTCGGGAGAATGGGAGGTGGATATCCCTTGTATCATCAGCAACCACGAAGACCTCCGCTATGTGGCAGAGCAGTTCGACATCCCCTATTACGTCTGGTCCATCAAGAAAGACCATTCCAACAAGGCCGAGGTGGAAGAGGCAGAGATGAAGTTGCTCAAGGAAAAGAAAGTCACCTTCATCGTGCTCGCACGCTACATGCAGATTATCACGGAGAAAATGATTGAGGCCTACCCTCACCATATCATCAACATACACCACTCCTTCTTGCCAGCGTTTGTTGGTGCTAAACCCTACCATCAGGCATGGGAGCGCGGTGTGAAGATCATCGGGGCGACCAGCCACTATGTGACCTCTGACCTTGACGCAGGCCCCATCATCGAGCAGGACGTGGTGAGGATTACCCACAAAGACGACCCCGACAGTCTGGTTCTCAAAGGACGTGACTTGGAGAAGATCGTGCTCTCGCGGGCAGTGACCAAACACATACAGCGCAAGATCCTCACATATAACAACAAAACGATAATTTTCAGCTGATTGGAGAAGAGCCTTATGAAAGTTGCAATCGTGAAATACAATGCAGGAAATATCTTCTCTGTGGAGAGTGCCCTCCGGAGACTGGGGATAGAACCTGTCCTCACCGACGACGCTCAGACGCTGAGAGATTCTGACTGCGTCCTGTTTCCCGGACAGGGAGAGGCAAGCGGTGCGATGGACTACCTGCGACAGAGAGGACTCGACCAGGTGATCAAAGGCCTCCGCCAGCCTGTCCTGGGCATCTGTATCGGCCAACAGTTGATGTGCCGCCATTCTGAAGAGGGCGACACCGACTGCCTCGGCATCTTCGACACCGACGTGCGCCGCTTCCGCCCCGCCCGTCATGAAGAGAAGATACCCGCCATGGGATGGAACGGCATCACTCATCTGAAGACCCCGCTCTACAGCGGCATCGAAGAGGGCGACTTTGTCTACTTCGTGCACAGTTATTATGTTCCCCTCTGCGAATACACCATCGCCCAGGCTGACTATATACAGCCTTTCAGCGCATCAATACACCGCGACAACTTCTACGCCACACAGTTTCATCCGGAGAAAAGCGGCGCTGTGGGCGAGAGAATCATAGCCAACTTCCTGCGCATAGCAGCAGGAGAAGATGTCTCACTCAACAGCGTGCAACCATGATCGAACTTATACCTGCCATAGACATCATCGGTGGTGAGTGTGTCAGACTCACACGCGGCGACTATGACGCGAAGACCACCTATAGCAGTGACCCCACCAAGGTGGCTGAGGAATTTCAAAGGTTGGGATTCACTCGGCTCCATGTGGTGGACCTCGACGGGGCAAGGTCGCGGCACATTGTCAACACAGAGGTGCTCAAATCCATCACCAGCCACACCGACCTTAAGGTAGACTTCGGAGGGGGCATCAAGACCGACGCCGATATAGAGACGGCACTGGAATGCGGGGCTGAGATGGTCACCGTGGGCTCTGTCGCCGTCACTTCCCCTACCCTTTTCATGGACTGGCTTGCCAAATACGGGGCAGAGAGACTCATTCTCGGGGCAGACGTGAGAAACGGTATGGTGAGCATCAACGGATGGAAAGAGGACTCAACACTGGCACTTCTCCCGTTCCTCAACGATTATGTGCAGCGGGGAGTGAAAAACGTGCTCTGCACCGACATCTCGCGCGACGGCACACTGTCAGGACCGTCTGTCGAGCTATACAAGTCTGTCATGGAAGCCTATCCTTCGCTGCATCTCATCGCCAGCGGCGGGGTCTCCTCCAACGACGACATCCTCCAACTCGAGCAAAACGGCATTCCAGCCGTCGTGTTCGGGAAGGCTTTCTATGAAGGAAGAATAGACATCAATCAACTCAGGGAAATATGGGGTTAGCCAAGAGAATCATACCATGCCTTGACGTGAAAGACGGAACGACGGTCAAAGGCACCAACTTCATTCATCTGCGTGAGGCAGGGGATCCAGTTGAACTGGGCAAAGCCTACAGCGCCAACGGTGCCGACGAGCTGGTCTTCCTCGACATCACGGCAAGCCATGAGGGCCGGAAGACATTTACCGACATGGTGACAAGAGTGGCCGCTGAACTCAATATTCCTTTCACCGTAGGGGGAGGAATCAACGAACTCAAGGACGTAGAAAGACTGCTCTACGCAGGTGCCGACAAAGTGAGTGTCAACAGCGCCGCCCTCAGACGGCCGGCTCTCATCGACGAGATAGCAGCCCGCTTTGGCTCACAGGTTTGTGTCTGTGCCATCGACGCACGCCTGGAAGACGGAAACTGGATATGCTATGTCAACGGTGGAAGAGTATCCACAGGCAGAGACCTCTTCGAATGGGCCGCTGAGGTGGCCGACAGAGGCGCCGGCGAGATCCTCTTCACCAGCATGAACCACGACGGAGTGAAAAAGGGATTCGCCCTCGAAGCTCTCGCGAAGCTTCACGACATCCTGCCCATCCCCGTCATCGCCAGCGGCGGAGCCGGATGCAAGGAGGACTTTCTCGACGCATTCCAGAAAGGAAAGGCCGACGCCGCTCTGGCCGCAAGCGTTTTTCATTTCGGAGAGATTGCCATCCCCGAATTGAAAAGATATCTGAGAGACAACGGAATCAAGACAAGAATTCAAACAATAAATCAATGAACATAGACTTTGAGAAATGTGGCGGACTTGTGCCCGCCATCATCCAAGACGCCGAGACCAAAAACGTACTCATGCTGGGGTATATGAACCAGGAAGCACTCGACAAGACGCTCCAAACCGGACTGGTGACTTTCTACAGTCGCACAAGGAAAACGCAATGGACGAAAGGAGAGACTTCGGGCAACTACCTCAAATTGGTAGACATCAAGACCGACTGCGACAACGACACACTGCTGGTGAGAGTACACCCCACCGGCCCCGTCTGTCATGTGGGCACCGACACTTGCTGGGGAGAAGCCAATGAGGTCAACCCGCTGCTCTTCCTCACCCATCTGCAAGATTTCATCGAGAAACGGCATGAAGAGATGCCCGAAGGAAGCTACACGACAAGCCTCTTCCGCGACGGACTCAACCGTATGGCCCAGAAAGTGGGAGAAGAGGCACTCGAACTGGTGATCGAAGCCACCAACGGCACCGAAGAGCGTATGGTCTATGAAGGCGCCGATATGCTCTACCACCTCATCGTTCTTCTCACCAGCAAGGGCCTGCGTATCGAGGACCTGGCCAGTGAACTGCAAGTGCGCCACGACCCCAACTGGCACAAGCACTGACAAATGGAGCAAACCATTCAAGAAAACGAACATAAAAAATAAATAACATGCTGATTGACTACCAGAAAGTAAATGTCGTGCAAGATGGAAACATCGTGCTCAAAGACGTCAACATGCAAGTGAAAGAGGGCGATTTCGTCTATATCATCGGAAAAGTCGGCTCTGGCAAGAGCTCTCTTTTGAAAACGATGTATTGCGAACTCGACCATTCATCGCCTGAGAAAGCAGAGGTGCTCGGGAGAAGAGTGGACCTCTTGCGCAGGAAAGACGTGCCCGCCTTGAGACGCGAAATGGGAATCATCTTCCAGGATTTCCAGTTGTTGCACGACCGCACGGTGAACAAGAACCTGGAATTTGTGCTCAAAGCCACAGGATGGCGCAAGCGCAAAGAGAGAAGAGAGAGAATCGAAAGCGTGCTCACACTCGTGGGAATGGCCGACAAGATTGACAAGATGCCTTATGAGCTGTCAGGCGGCGAGCAGCAGCACATCGCCATCGCACGTGCCATTCTCAACAAGCCTCGCATCATCATCGCCGACGAGCCGACAGGCAATCTCGACATTGAGACGGCGCGGCATATTGTGAGCCTCCTCAAACGTATCAGCAACGACGGGACAGCCGTGGTGATGACCACACACAATATCCAACTGCTCGACGAGTTCCCCGGCACAGTCTACCGCTGCAAGGAAGGTTCCGTCACCGATGTCACGCACGAATATCATCAAATGGACCTCTCTGAAGACAGCAAAGACTGAGGCCCGCACATCCGTTAGACGTCTACACCTTATATATTATTATTACATTTCACAGAAAAGATAATTATCAAACGACAAAACAATGATAGTAATGAAATTCGGCGGAACCTCCGTCGGCACTCCGGATAGAATCAAGTCTGTGGCATCACTTGTCACAAGAAGTGGAGACCCCACATTCGTCGTGCTTTCTGCCATGTCGGGTACCACCAACTCCCTCATCGAGATTTCCGACTATCTCTACAGGAAAAACCCCGATGGGGCCAATGAGGTCATCAACATGCTTGAGAAAAAATATCTCCAGCACATAGAGCAGCTCTACCAGCAGGAGGAGTGGCGCGAGAAGACACGGCTTTTCCTTGAAGAAGAGTTCAACTACCTGCGCTCCTTCACCAAAGACCTCTTCACCAGTTTTGAGGAGAAGAGCATCGTGGCACAGGGTGAAATCATCAGCACCAACCTCATGGTCAACTATCTTCTTGAAAACGGTGTGGACGCCGTGCTGCTGTCGGCACTCGACTTCATGCGCACCGACAAGAATGCCGAGCCAGATCCTCAGTACATCAAGGAGAAGCTCACCGCCATCCTCAAGGAAAACGAAGGACATCATATCTATGTGACGCAAGGATTCATCTGCCGCAACGCCTATGGCGAGGTAGACAACCTGCTTCGCGGCGGCAGCGACTATACCGCATCGCTCATCGGCGCGGCCATCGACGCTGAGGAGATTCAGATATGGACAGACATCGACGGCATGCACAACAACGACCCGCGCATCGTCGACCACACCGAGGCTGTGCGTCAGCTCAATTTTGAGGAAGCTGCCGAGTTGGCTTATTTCGGGGCAAAAATCCTGCATCCCACCTGCATACAGCCCGCCAAATACGCCGGCATCCCCGTGAGACTGCTCAACACCATGCAGCCCGACGCTGAAGGCACCATCGTCGACAACGTCATCATGAGAGGCAGGATCAAGGCTGTGGCTGCCAAAGACAATATCATCGCCATCAAGATCAAGAGCTCACGCATGCTGTTGGCCACCGGTTTCCTGCGCAAGGTCTTCGAGATTTTCGAGAGCTACCAGACGCCCATCGACATGGTGTGCACCTCCGAGGTAGGTGTCTCTGTCACCATCGACAGCGACGCACATCTCTCGCCCATCGTCAATGAGTTGAAGAAATACGGCACCGTAACCGTCGACGACCACATGTGTATCATCTGCGTCGTAGGCGACCTTGACTGGAGCAATCTCGGTTTTGAGACTCTTGCCACCGACGCCATGAAGGATATCCCCGTAAGAATGATCTCCTATGGCGGCTCCAACTACAACATCTCATTCCTCGTCAAAGAGCAGGACAAGAAAAGAGCCCTGCAGAATCTTAGCGAAAAACTGTTCCAGCAAGCATGAAAGGAAAATTTCCTCTCAAACAATTCCAAGAAATAGATACTCCATTCTATTATTACGACACCGACCTGCTCCGTGAGACTCTCAGAAGTATCAACCGGGAGACAGCGAAGTATGAGGGGTTTGTCGTACACTACGCCATCAAAGCCAATGCCAACCCGAAGGTGCTCAACATCATTGCTCAAAACGGGTTGGGTGCCGACTGCGTGAGCGGAGGTGAGATCAAGGCGGCTCTGGCTGCCGGTTTCTCTCCACGCAAAATCGTCTATGCAGGCGTGGGCAAGGCCGACTGGGAAATCCGGCTCGGCCTCGAGAAAGGCATCCTCTGTTTCAATGTGGAAAGCCTTGCCGAACTGGAAATCATCAACCAACTGGCAGGCAGCCTTGGCAAAACAGCCCCCGTGGCCTTCCGCATCAATCCTGACGTGGGAGCACATACTCATGCCAATATCACTACCGGTCTGGCAGAGAACAAGTTCGGCATCGCCATGCGCGACATGGAGAGTGTCATCGAGACGGCCGCACAGATGGAGCATGTCGAGTTCTTCGGACTGCATTTCCACATCGGGTCGCAGATTCTCGACATGGGCGACTTCGCAGCCTTGTGCAACCGCATCAACGATTTGCAGAAATTGCTCGATAGAAAGAAGATCTGTGTCAAGGACATCAATGTGGGCGGCGGACTCGGTGTCGACTACACACATCCCAACCGTATTCCCATACCCGATTTCAAGAGCTATTTCGACACCTATGCACGGTTGCTCAAACTCAGGCCCGGACAGCGCCTGCATTTCGAACTGGGACGCGCTGTCGTGGCTCAGTGCGGTTCGCTTATCACGCGCACGCTCTATGTGAAACAAGGGGCAGCAAAGCAGTTTGTCATCGTCGACGCAGGCATGACCGACCTCATACGCCCGGCGCTCTATCAGGCCTACCATAAGATTGAGAACATTTCAAGCGACAAAGAGACAAGCACTTATGACGTCGTAGGACCTATCTGTGAGTCAAGTGATGTCTTTGGCAAATCCGTTGACCTCAACGCGACCAGCCGGGGCGACCTCATCGCTATCAGGTCTGCAGGCGCCTATGGTGAAATCATGGCCTCACAGTATAACTGCCGGCGTCTGCCCGTCGGATATATCACAGAAGACTTATGACCCCCGACCTACTCACTGTCATACTCGCCGGAGCACTTCTCGTCATGGCCGTCATCACGCCGATGATGAGTCCGCTCTTCCGACGGCTGCACTCCACCGGCAGTCCCACACCCGCGGCACCGCTGCCCAAGGTGACGGTGCTGCTGGTCTCCAACGGCGACCATGTGGCCCTCGATGAGCATCTGCCCGTCTACCTCACCCAGGACTATGCTCCCGGCTACGAGGTGGTGGTAGTGACGGAGAAAGCCGACGTGGAGACAGAGAATGTGCTGAAGAGATACTCTCACGACGAGAAACTCTACCACACTTTCGTGCCCGAGAGTTCACGCTACATGAGCAAGAGCAAACTGGCCATCACGTTGGGCGTGAAAGCAGCCAAGAACGAATGGGTCATCCTCACTGACCCTCGCTGCAAGCCTTCTGGAAACCATTGGATAGAGGCCATGGCCAAGTTGATGACCGACGAGAGCAACATGGTACTCGGCTATGTGAACTTGGCAGAAGAAGCCAAGCCCTACTATCGCTTCGAGCGCCTTCACACTGCTCTCTATCTGCTCAGGACGGCGCAAAGCCACCGTGCCTACCGCACCAACTGCATGCACGTGTCGTTCAGGAAAAGTGAGTTCATGCGCCGGAACGGTTTCTTGGAATATCTCAAATACTCCATCGGAGAATACGACTTCCTTGTCAACAAGTTCTCGGAGCCTGGCAGCACCGTCGTTGCCACCGACCCGGACACATGGCTGCAAGAGAATCCGCTGTCGCAGAAATCATGGCAGAACAAGCAGGTCTATTTCCATGAGGTTGGAAAACACCTGGACGGTGGTCTCGGAGTGCGCCTCACGAGAATCATCGACCAATGGGCGTTGCATCTCAACAATCTGCTCATCGTGGGGTGCATCGTCTTCGCCGCCTGCACGTCAAGATGGATTCTGCTGGGAGCGGCTCTGCTGGCGTTGGTGCTCACTTTCATTCTGCGCACACTCAACGGCAAGAAGGCATTCAGAGAATTTGACGTCAAGGTGCCTGCATGGAAGACGTTCTTCTACGAGACGGGGATGGCACGCCATGCCTTCCTGACGAGGATGAGATACGAATATGCTGATAAAGACGATTTCATCAGCCATAAAGTATAAAACGATTTTATGTCTCCAGAGATGCGGTTTTTTAATGAAAATGTATTATTTTTGCATTCCGTATGGAAATAAAAGTTTTGCATTTCATACCCTTCCTGCCCACGGATGCCGATGCCGCATCCTGCCTCGACCTTTTCCTCACGAAAATGTCGGACGAGCATGATGTGCATCTCGCCACCCTCTCCCCTCTCCCCGAACCCGCACAAGAATACAAGATGTACTGCATAGGGAACGGGAAAAAGAAATATGGGCAAAACGGCATCGTCAACCTGCTTGCCCTGCAAAACCGCTTCCTCAACCTGCTCTATTCGCTCATGCCGCATATCGTGCATGTGCATGGCAGCTATTGTTACCTGAACTCTCGCATTCAACTCTGGTCACAGAAGCGGGGCTTCCCTGTCGTCTTCTCTCCCTATGGCGGCATGAATCCCGGCTTCATCGACAAGGAATATGGCATGCGCACATGGAAAATGATCTGCTATCAGAAAAACATGGTGCGCCACGCATCTTGCCTGCTCACTTCAGACGTTGAGGAGAAGGACTATATCATGAACGAGGCGAGACTGACTGACCGTATCGAACTGATCCGCGACCCGAGAGAGGGTGAATATGCCGACTTCGACGGCTATGCCGAGCAGGTGGGCCGGCTTTACCTCAAAGTGCTTGACAGTGACAAAGGGGCACACCTCGACCAGCAGTGCCAGGAGGCAGTGAGCGCCCTCCTCCATCTGAGTATGGCCGGAGACAATGAGCGTCAGCCTCTCTGCTCGCAAGACATTCTCAACCTGCGCTCCATCACCCCGGCTAAATGGCGCGACATCTATATCTACGCCGCCGAACAGGGTATCACCTCGTTTATCAAAGAAGGAGGCAGCCGGGCCCAACTCACCTTTCCCGACAGTGTCTACAACCAGGCACGACAGTTTGCCACACGTTTCAAGCGGGACCTAAGCCCGCTGCCCGACGACCGGCTCATCACCAAGTCGTTCTTTGCCAAGAGAGCCATAGGAAAGATTTCCGAGGCCAACGTCCCTGTCAGGAAGATATGCACCATGCTATTCAATCTGCGCTATCACTTCGACCACCAGACGGTCAGTCTGAGACATCTGTGCGATATCTACGACGTGTTCAGATACGTCGAAGTCGACGAAGACAGACTCGCCGACGCCCTACGCCAGTGCCACCTGCTGACCTTCGCCAGGCGGTTGTGCCAGGTGCTGGCAGAAGTGGCTTATCTCGACGAAGGGTTCATGCCCGTAGCTGCCCTCAACGACCGGGGCACAGAGCGGATGAGAGCCACCATCATGAAATACTGAGACACAAAAAGACCGAAAGACTAAAAGACTAAATACTATGACAATGATGACACATATTGCCGACGACGACATGCGCTACCTGATGTTGCTGTCACACTCCTTTCCTACCATCGCCGAGGCGAGTACGGAAATCATCAACCTCCAGGCCATTCTCAACCTGCCTAAAGGCACCGAGCACTTCCTGGCCGACATCCATGGAGAGTTTGAGGCTTTCCAGCATGTGCTGAAGAATGCCTCCGGCAACATT
Organism: uncultured Prevotellaceae bacterium; assembly: GCA_902795605.1. Lineage (GTDB taxonomy): Bacteria > Bacteroidota > Bacteroidia > Bacteroidales > Bacteroidaceae > Prevotella. The sequence goes on from CADBLU010000094.1 coordinate 16,887, forward strand.
AAACGCAAGGTCAACGAGATTTTCGGCAACCAGATCAGGGAGTCGGAAAAGAAGGAGCTCTGCACCCTCATCTACTATCCCCGTGAGAAACTGGAGCTGGTGAAAGAGAAAGAAGAGGATATCAACGACTGGTATCACATCACCATCCATCACTTGGTGAAGGTGTGCCGTGAGGTGTCGAGCAAATACACCCGCTCGAAGGTGCGCAAGAACCTCCCGCCCGAATTCAGCTACATCATCCAGGAACTGCTCCATGAGAACACGGAGGATGTGGACAAGACGGCATATGTGAGTGCCATCATCGACACCATCATCTCCACGGGCAGCGCCGACGACTTCATCACCGCCCTGTCGAATGTGATTCATCGCCTGGCTGTTGACCAGCTGCATATTCTCGGCGACATCTACGACCGCGGACCTGGCGCCCACCTCATCTTAGACACGATGGCTGGCTACCACAACTGGGACATCCAATGGGGCAACCACGACATTCTTTGGATGGGGGCCTGTGCCGGCAATGAGGCGTGTATCTGCAATGTGCTTCGCCTGTCACTGCGCTATGCCAATCTGACCACCCTCGAGGAGGGCTATGGCATCAACCTCATCCCGCTGGCCACGTTCGCCCTCGACACCTACGGCGACGATCCCTGTGAGGAATTTCTGCCCCGCGTGTTAGGCGACGACGGCAATATGGACGAGAAGACGCGTCATCTCACCGCCCGCATGCACAAGGCCATTGCCGTCATTCAGTTCAAGTTGGAAGCCCAGATGGCCGCCAAGCATCCAGAATGGAACATGGACCACCGCGCCGTCCTCAGTTTTGTCGACTACGACAAGGGCACCGTCAAGATTGACGGCAAGGAATACCAGTTGACCAGCAACAGTTTTCCCACGGTCGACCCGGCAAATCCTAACGAACTGACCCCGGATGAGCGCCTCCTGATCGACCGCCTCCGCCACTCATTCACTGTGTGCGAGAAACTCCACCGGCACATCAGGCTGTTGCTGCAGCACGGGTGCATGTATGCCGTGTTCAACAACAACCTCCTCTTCCACGCCTCCGTTCCGCTCAACGAGGACGGTTCGCTCAAGGAAGTGGAACTCTACGGCGGCAGGAAATATAAGGGAATGGACCTGATGCACAACATCGGCATGATCATCCGTGCCGCCTTCCAAAACGATACCGAGCCCAAAGAAAAGGAATTCGCCATCGACTACTTCCTCTATCTCTGGTGCGGCCAGGACTCGCCATTGTTCGACAAGGCGAAGATGGCCACTTTTGAGCGCTATTTCCTGACAGAGAAAGAGACACACAAGGAAGAGAAAGGCTATTATTTCAAACTGCGCGACAACGCTGAGATTTGCGACCGCATCATGGACGCGTTTGGTGTGGAGGGCGACAACCGCCATATCATCAACGGACATG
>CADBLU010000095.1 GCA_902795605.1 uncultured Prevotellaceae bacterium
AACTCCCGGAACACTATTGTCCAATCTCCCAAACGACCAAACAACCAATCTCCCAAACGACCAAACAACCAATCTCCCAAACGACCAAACAACCAATCTCCCAAACGACCAAACGACCAATCTCCTAAACTCCTAAACTCCCCCCAAAAGCTCAAGGATACGCTGCTCTGCGTTGGCCATCTTCTGCACCTCATGCATCGGTTTGTCGTAGTAGACCGACTGGATGGCTTTATTGATGATGCCATGCCCCACGGCCAATACCGTCTGTTCTGGATAATGCTCACACACATAGCGGAGAAACCGGCGGGCACGGTCTTTCAACTGCCCCATCGTCTCCACGTTGGCTGGAAAAGGTTTGTCTTTCAGGTCAGGAATATACATGCCCGTGAAATCGCCCCAGTCGCGCTCACGCAAAAGCGGCGTGGTGACCACGTCCATGCCATGAGGCGCGGCGATGAGTGTGCAGGTGTCGACGGCACGGCGCAGGTCGGAAGAGAGGAAAACATCTATAGCCACGTCGGCCAACTGCGCTGCCACCTCCCGCGCTTGGGCCATGCCCTTCTCGGTGAGCATGCCCTGCGTCTGCCCCTGCATGATCTGTCTCAGGTTGTCGACGGATTCGCCATGGCGAACCAAAATCAGGCGAGTCATTCCACGTCAGGTTCCACGACGGCGGGCACGATGCCTTCGATATACTTGCAGAGGATGCTGATGCCCTTCACGTTCTCGCCACCCTGCGGGATGATGAGGTCGGCATACTTCTTCGTAGGCTCAATAAACTGCTCATGCATGGGCTTGAGCACGTTGCGGTAGCGCTCGAGCACCATATCGACTGTGCGGCCACGCTCCACCACGTCGCGCGTGATGTTGCGGATGAGACGCTCGTCGCTGTCGGTGTCGACGAAAATCTTCAGGTCCATCAAGTCGCGCAACTGCTTGTCGAAGAGAGTCATGATGCCCTCGATGATGATGACGGGCTTGGGCTCCACATGCACAGTCTCCTTGAGACGGTTGCAAAGGATGTAGGAGTAAGTGGGCTGCTCGATGGCCTCGCCACGACGCAGCATGTTGAGCTGCTTGTTGAGCAAATCCCAGTCGAAGGCTGAGGGATGGTCGAAATTGATGGCGTGTCGCTCTTCCTCAGTCATGTGCGAGGTGTCGTTATAGTAAGAGTCGAGAGGCACCACCGCCACATGATGCGGGGGAAGCGCATTAACGATTTTTCTTACTACAGTGGTCTTGCCCGACCCTGTTCCACCTGCGATACCGATAATTGTCATGATGCTATGATTTTTTTGATTTGATAAACTCGTCGAAGAGAGGCTGGTAAGCCTCCGCCTTGCGCGCCAGGCGCATGGGATAGGCGCGGCTGCTGCTCGGCATACGGTAGAAGCGCAGCGAGCGCCCGTCGAAGGGGAATTCTACATATTGCCCCATGGCTGGATGGCTGAGGCCATAGTGGGCGGCAAAGAGGTCGGTGGCCTTCTGCCCGGTAGTCACAACTGCACAACACTCTGGAGCGCTGCGCAGCAGGGTGTCGAAGTCGGTGATCTCCAGCACCTCGAGGTCCTTGTCGGAAGCCGTATTGCGTGTGCGGCGCACCACAGTGGCGGTGTCGTAGAGCCCCACCCCCCGCTCCTTCAGCATCGTCTGTATATCGTCGAGCCTGAAGGTGCGCTGCTGCTCATCCACGAATCTCATGGGGTCGCCATAGAGGCAGATGCCGAAGATGCGCCACATGTCGTTGATGTAGTTGGGATAGAAAAAATCCATCGCCCACCGGTGGGGTGCCGGTGGGAAACTGCCCAGAAAGATGACACGGGTATGGCAGGGGATGAAAGGCCGCCAGGGATGCCGCTCCATCCTATTTCTTTTCCTTAATAAGGTAGACGATGGTGGGCAGGTGGTCGGAATAGCCGTCGAGCCACACACCGCTGGCTGTGGTGCGCTTAGGACCACCCTTGTAGTTGCCCTCCTGCTGGATGAGGTAGCTGCGCTGCTGTATCTGGCATTTCAGATAGGTGAGCCCGCTATAGTCCTTCGTTCCGGTGCGGTCGAGCAGACGGGGTGACAACACGATCTGGTCGAAGAGGTTCCACGAACCATTATAGGAGAGCGTGCCGGTGCCGCTGTCAAGTATTTTCCACCACGGATTGAACATGTCGTCGTCGGTCACCTCAGCGATGGTGGGTTTGGCGCTCAGCTCCACTGCCATACTGCGGTTTTGCGGGTCGTCGTTCATATCACCCATGACGATGACCTTGCGCAGCGGGTCGACACGCAGCAGCGAGTCTTTCACCGCCTTCACCTGACGGCCGGCACACTCACGGTAGAACGAACCGGAGAAGCGGCTCGGCCAGTGGCACACGATGACGGAGATGGTCTCATCGGCCAGCGTGCCCGTCACGGTGAGGAAACCGCGGGTGTAGAAAGCACTGTCTTTCTCCAACTCTGGCTTGTAGGGCACCAGCACCACGTCGCGAAGGGTGAAGAGTTTGGGATTGTAGAGCATGGCACAGTCGACACCACGGCGGTCGGGACCCTCTATGTGCGCGTACTTATATCCTCTGGCCGCCAACTCGGGCTGGGCCACCAGGTCGTCGAGCGCATGGGCGTTCTCCACCTCCGACATTCCGATGACGGCACAGCCGATGCCCGGGAGCATGTCGGTGCCCAAGTCGGCCAGCGCATAAGCCATGTTGTGAAGCTTGCGCTTATATTTCAAGTCGTTCCACTTGTAACTGCCGCTGGGAGTGAAGTCGTAGTCGTTCTTTCCCACATCATGACAAGTGTCAAAAAGGTTCTCCACGTTGTAGAATCCAATGCCGTAGACATTGTATTTTTTCTGTGCGGATGCTGTGAGCACCATAGCCGACAGGAAAGCAATTAGCAGAATTTGTCTTTTCATATTATATACATTATTAAGTTAGCATACCTCTTTCGAAAGCGGACCTCTGAAAGCTTTCTCTTTCGATTTTGCAAATATAGGAAATCTAAATGAAAAAAATCCTCTTTTCATCAAAAAATATTCACACAAAAGAGTGTTTTTTAAATATTTTTTTGTTACTTTGCATCCAAACACTATCATCAATACTACTGACTTATGCAAAAAATGCTGAAATTAGCAGTGTTTGCTCTCTGCTACTCCCCTCTTGCCTTCGCGCAGGAGGTAGACTCATTGGGGCAGACCGGTGCGTTGGACGATGCAGCCTTTACTTTTACCGAGGCACAGCTGGGCGAGGACGACGACATGTCGCAAAACGTCACCATCCTCAGCAGCAACACCAACGTATACGCCAGTGAGGTGGGATTCCTCTTCTCGCCAGTGCGCTTCCGATACCGCGCACTCAACCAGAAGTACAACGACATCTATGTGAACGGCGCGCCGATGAACGACATGGAGTCGGGGCAGTTCAGATACTCTAACATCGGCGGCATCAACAACCTGACCAACTACAACAAAGATGCCACGCTGCCATTCGAGGAGAACAACTACACCATGACCGACGTGGCCGGAAGCAACAACTACAACTTCCGGGCATCAAGGGTGTCACAAGGCAACCGACTGACCATCAGCGGCGCCAACCGCAGCTACATGCTCCGAGGCATGTACACCTTCGGCACTGGCATCACCTCCAGCGGATGGGCAGTGGCAGGCAGCGTGGGCTACCGATGGGCAAAGAGAGGCTATGTGGAAGGCACCTTCTACAACTCGCTCTCCTATTATTTCGGTGTGCAGAAAATCACCGGCAACCACTCCATCGCCTTCTCCACATGGGGCAATCCCACGGAGCGGGCCTCCCAGGGTGCAGGTACCGACGAAAGCTACTGGATTGCCAACAACTACCAGTACAACCCCTATTGGGGCTATCAGAACGGCAAGGTTCGCAGCTCGCGCATCGTCAACGACTTCGCGCCGAGTGCCGTGCTGACATGGGACTGGGACATCGACCGCAAGACAAAGCTGACCACCTCGCTGCACGGCAAATACAGTATGTATAAGAGCACACGACTCAACTACAACAACGCCGACAACCCGCAGCCCGACTACTGGAAGAACCTGCCCAGCAGCTACTATGACGTGTGGGACAGCGAAGACTACAACAACCGCACGGCACAGGGTCTGGCCGACTTCTACACCGCCTACGACTACCTGAAAGGCTCCAAGGCCGCACGCCAGATTGACTGGGACCGCCTCTATGCCGCCAACCGCAACGCGGCGATACAGGGCTCCGACGCCATGTACTACGTGGAGGCCAAGCACAACGACAACATCTACGTCACCCTCTCCTCCATCCTTCACCGCCAGCTCACCAACAAGTCGAGCGCCAACATCGGCGTGAGAATAGGAGCCAACAAAGGCATGCACTACAAGACCATGGACGACCTGCTGGGTGCCACCCAGTTCAACAACATCAACAACTACGCCTTAGGCAACTATGGCGAAGGTTCCGACGCCGTGCAGTATGACCTCAACCATCCCAACGCCATCGTGAAAGTGGACGACCGCTTCGGCTACGACTACAACCTGATGGCCCGCCGCGGCGTGCTCTGGGGCAACTACACCGAGACCTTCGGCGTCCTCCACTACAGTGTCTCCGGCAAACTCAACTATGACGACATGCAGCGCGACGGCCGCATGAGAAACGGTATGTTCGCCGACCACTCCTATGGGAAGAGCGAGACCGCGAAGTTCCTCAGCGGAGGCGGCAAGTTCAACGGACACATCGACCTCGGAGGCGGTAGCAACATCAGCCTCGGCATCGGCTACGAGCACAGGGCACCGCAGATCACCACAGCCTTCGTCTCGCCCGAGATGAACAACGACTTCGTAGCCAATCTGCGCAACGAGCGCATCTTCAGCAGTGAGGTGGGTTACCAATACCAGAACTCACTGTTGCACTTCAACATCAACGCCTACTACAACTATTTCGACCATCTGACCGAATGGCAGAACTTCTACTTCGACGACATCAACTCGTTCTCCTACGTGTCGATGACTGATATAAGAAAGAGGTATTACGGCGTTGAGGCAGGTGTCAACTTCAAAGTGACCTCGGCATTCAACGTCAAACTTATCGGCACCGTCAGCGAGGCAGAGAACACCAACAACGCCCGCGTGAGATACATGATCTCCACCAAGGCCGCCTATGTCGACGACAAAGTCTTCAACAAAGGCATGCACGAGGCTGGCACACCGCTCACCGCAGGGAGCGTCATCCTCGAATACCACTCCAACGGATGGTTCATCGACCTCTCAGGCAACTACTACGACCGCATCTACCTGAGCTACTCGCCCAGCTACCGCTATGAGCGCACACTCATCACCATGGCCACCGACGACCCCACCGTCATCAACAACGACGGCACCTACAACGTGCCGGCACAGGCCAAAGGTAAAGGCGGGTTCATGCTCGACGGCTCGCTCGGCAAAGTGTTCAGACTGCGCCACGGCAAGCAGATCAACCTCAACCTCTCGGTCACCAATATCCTCAACAACCAGAAAATCTGCACCGGAGGATACGAACAGAGCCGAAGCGACTACACCGTGAAAGACGAGAACGGACAGACCACCGTCAACAACGTGAGGGCCTACAAGTTCTCGAAGAATCCTAAGAAATTCTATGCCTACGGTATCAACGGCATGCTCAACCTTGTCTACAGATTCTAAAAACCACCGTTATGAAACACATCACCAACATACTCATACTGCTGGCCTGCACACTCATCGCATCATGTATGGCAGACAGCTTCGACGAGCCGAAAACTACTGCTGAGGAGGCATTTGGCAACAAAAACCTCACCGAGACCAACGTCATCACCATCGAAGAGCTGAAGGCCCAATACAGCAAGATTATCAGCAACAGCGCCATGCAGCAAATCACCGACGACATCCAGATCAAAGGTACCGTGGTGGGCAACGACATCGAAGGCAACATCTACAACGAGGTGGTTATCGACGACGGCACAGGAGCGTTCATCATCTGCATCGCACAAGGCGGCATCTTCGGATTCCTCCCCGTGGGACAGCAAATCCTCGTCGACCTCAAGGACCTCTACATCGGAGCCTATGGCATGCAGGGCGAAATAGGCACACCTTATACAAGTAAGAGCGGGTCGACCTATGTGAGCCGCATGAGCCGTTTCCTGTGGAACCAGCACTACCGCCTCATCGGCGCAGCCGATCCACAGAACGTGGTGCCTGAGGAGTTTGACCAAGAACGGATAGATGACCCCGACTACCTGGCCGCCAACTGCGGAAAACTCATGATCCTGAAGAACGTGGAGCTGCAGGCCGCCGACGGCAAGGCCACTTTCGCACCCGATGACGGCAGCGTGGCACTGACAGCCAACTGCTGCAACCGCAACTTCAAGGGAATCAGCAGCAGCAAACTCGTGCTCCGCACCAGCACCTTCAGCGATTTCGCCGGCAACCCGATGCCCACCGGTCCCGTAGACGTGACAGGCATCTTCACCCGGTTCCGCAACACCTGGCAGATACTGATGCGCCAAGAGAGCGACATACAGCCTGCACAGTGAGCCCACTAAGGAAGGCATTTTTCTAATCACCATTCTGAAAATACAAACAAAGATATCACAATATGAAAAAGATTTTTTATTCATTGACCATCATGGCGATGGCAGTCTTCTCCTTCAGCAGCTGCGAAGACGTGCCGTCACCGTTTGACCTCCCCAACGGCTCCGAAGATAACCCGAGCGCAAATATCGAGCCGGCGGGAAGCGGAACGGCTGCAGACCCCTACAACGTGGCAGCAGCCATCGAGTTCACCCAACAGCTGGAGATGGGCGAGAAGAGCTCAAGTAACATCTACATCAAGGGTATCGTGGCGTCTATCACAGAAGAATACACTTCGCAGTATGGCAACGCCACATTCAAGATCTCTGATGACGGCACAGCCAAGAACACTTTCACCGTCTATCGCGCACTCTACCTGAACAACAAGCGATTCTCTGACAACGACAAGCAGATACAGGTGGGCGACGAAGTGGTCGTTTGCGGTATCGTGACCAACTACAACGGCACACTCGAGACCGACCAGAACAAAGCCTACCTCTACTCGCTCAACGGTGTCGGTGGCGGCGGTGACACTCCTGGCGGTGAGGCCAAGGGAAGCGGCACGCTCGATGACCCGTACAACCCGGCAGGCGCTGCAGCAGCGGTGAGCAGCCTCACTTGGACGAGCAACGATGACTACCAAAAAACTGGCGATGTCTATGTGAAAGGCAAGATTTCACGTATCGCAGACAAAGGCACTTTCACCGAAGGCGGCACCTTTGGCAACGCATCCTTCTATATCTCTGAAGACGGCACAGAGAATGGCGAATTCTACTGCTTCCGCATCCTGTATCTGGGTAATAAGAAATTCTCGTCTGGCAAAACCGACATCAAGGTAGGCGACGAGGTCATCATATGCGGCAAACTGATGAACTATCGTGGCAACACACCTGAGACGGTGGCTGGTGAGGCATTCCTCTACTCGCTCAACGGCCAAACCGAAGGCGGTGGCGGCGGTGGCGACACACCTGCAGGCGAGGCCAAGGGAAGCGGTACGCTCAGTGACCCGTATAACCCGGCAGGCGCAGCCGCAGCAGTGAAAAACCTCACTTGGACAAGCAACGACACCTACGACACCACTGGCGATGTCTATGTGAAAGGAAAGATCTCACGCATCGCAGACAAAGGCACCTTCACCGAAGGCGGAACCTTTGGCAATGCGTCCTTCTATATCTCTGAAGACGGCAAAGAGAGTGGCGAATTCTACTGCTTCCGCATCTATTATCTGGGCAACAAGAAGTTCGAGGCCGGAAAGACCGACATCAAGGTCGGCGACGAGGTCATCGTTTGCGGCCAACTGATGAATTATCGCAACAACACACCTGAGACCGTGGCCGGCAAGGCATATCTCTACTCGCTCAACGGCAATACCGAAGGCGGTGGCGGCGGTGGCGGCGGCGAAACCGGAGAGGTGAAGGTCGTGAGCATCGCAGACTTCAATGCCGCAGCGGTGAGCAACTCGGTGTGGTATCAGCTCACCGGCACGGTGAAGAACCTCAAAGACGATGACAAATACGGCAACTTCGACCTCGAGGACGCCACCGGATCGGTATATGTCTACGGCGTGCTCTCTGAGAAGGGAGGCGAGAAGCAGAAATTCCAGGAGCTGGCAGCAGCCAAGGGTATCACCAACGGCAGCAAGCTCACCATCATCGGCAACCGCGGCGAATACAACGGAAAGATTGAAGTGCTCAATGCCTACTTCGTCAAGGTCGAAGGCGGCAGCGGCGGTGGCGGCGGCGACCAGCCCTCAGGCACCACCTATACCGTGGCACAAGCCATCGCAGCCAACTCAGGCTCGGGCGTCTATGTGAAAGGTTACATCGTGGGCTTTGTCGACGGACAGGCCTATGAGTCGGGCGCACGCTTCGAGGCCAACGGCACGGTGACCACCAATGTACTCATCGCCGACAGTCCTTCGGAGTCGGACCTGACCAAGTGTATGCCTGTGCAGCTGCCCTCGGGCGATGTACGCAACGGTGTCAACCTCAAGGACAACCCCGGCAACTACAAGAAGGACGTGTTGCTCTTCGGCAACATCGAGACCTACTTCAAGGTACCTGGCGTGAAGGCTGTGACCTATGCCGAGGTGGGCGGCACCGCCTACGGCAAAAAGCCGGCCGTCAAGCGCAGAAGGTAACTGACACAGCCGCGACCGTGAAGAGAGCGGCTAAATGAAGCACAATGGAGTGCAAAAGTGCAGCCCAGCCAAAAAAAACGATGAAAAATTTGGCAGATTACGGGGAAATATGTACTTTTGCACTCCAAAAGTGAAATCAGAATTTTATAACGCAATTTTTTAAACATTAAAATGAAAAAAGGTATCCATCCAGAAAACTATCGCCCCGTCGTATTCAAGGATATGTCCAACGGCGATATGTTCCTTACAAAGT
>CADBLU010000096.1 GCA_902795605.1 uncultured Prevotellaceae bacterium
CATTCTCAAACTGCTGCAGGATGACGCTCCCTGGAATACTGTCGCGAAGTTCCTGAGCGGCCTTGATGGCACCGGGCATACCATCTTTGCCACTGGTAAGTTTCACCTGTGCACCGTAGGCCTTCACCAGGTTGCGGCGCTCCACGCTCATGGTCTCGGGCATGGTGAGGATGAGGTGGTAGCCTTTGACGGCGGAGACGAGGGCCAGTCCCACGCCTGTGTTGCCGCTGGTAGGCTCAATGATGGTGGCTCCGGGCTTGAGCAGTCCCTTTTGCTCGGCATCCTCAATCATGGAGAGGGCGATACGGTCTTTCACGCTGCCTCCAGGGTTGAAAAACTCTACTTTTGCCACGATGGGAGTGGAAAGTCCCTTCTCTGCTGAATATTTGTCAAGTTGGAGCAGTGGAGTATGACCTATCAGGTCGGTCAGTTGTTTTGCAATCTTTGCCATTTTCTTGTGTTTTTTGTTTTGGAATTCTTTTGTTGATTGTTTTTTTGGGGGGAGTTTAGGAGTTTAGGAGTTTGGGAGTTTAGACAATAGCCTCTCTTACTCTTGGGAGTTTAGGAGTCTGGGAATTGGGGTGTTCAGACTATAGTCGCTGTCGATCCTTGTGATAAAGGCAAGGTGATGGCGAGAGATATGTCTAAACTCCTACACTCCCACACTCCTAAACTCCAAATCTCCTCAACTTCTATGTCCACTAAATCACCGCGAATGCATCGTCGAGTGCCTCGATGATATCATCGATGTTCTCGATACCGATACTCAGGCGGATGGTGGAGGGATAGATATGCTGCGACTCCAACTCCTCGGGTGACATCTGCGAGTGGGTGGTCGTGGCGGGATGGATGACGAGCGACTTCACGTCGGCCACATTGGCGAGAAGCGAGAAGATGCGCAGATGGTCGATAAACGCCCAGGCCTCTTTCTCTCCGCCCTTGATCTCGAAGGTGAAGATGGAACCGGCACCGTTGGGATAGAGACGGGTGTAAAGCTCATGGTCGGGATGAGAGGGCACGGCGGGATGGTTGACTTTGGCCACCTTCGGATGATGCGACAGATAGTCGACCACACGGAGGGCATTCTGCACATGGCGCTCCACACGGAGGCTGAGGGTCTCAAGACCTTGGAGCAAAATCCAGGCGTTGAAGGGGCTGATGGCGGCACCGGTATCGCGCAGGATGACGGCACGGATGCGGGTGACGAAAGCGGCGGCACCAGCCACATCGGCGAAGACGGCTCCATGATAGCTGGGGTCGGGCTTGGCCAGCGTGGGGAACTTGTCGGCATTGGCTTTCCAGTCGAAGGTGCCTCCGTCGACGATGACACCACCGAGCGAACTGCCATGACCGCCGATGAACTTGGTGGCGGAATGGACAACGATGTCAGCGCCATGCTCTATCGGACGGATGAGGAAAGGAGTGCCGAAGGTGTTGTCGATGATCAGCGGAATCTGGTGACGGTGGGCGATGTCAGCCAGGCGGTCGATGTCGGTCACATCAGAGTTGGGATTGCCGAAGGTCTCGGCATAGAGTGCCTTGGTCTCGGGCAGGATGGCCGCCTCGACGGCAGCGAAGTCGCGCACGTCGACGATGGTGTTTTTGATGCCCTGGCTCCTCAACGTATGAGTGATGAGGTTGAACGAACCGCCATAGAGGTTGTCGGCAGCCACCACATGGTCGCCGGGCAGCAGGATATTCTGCAGCGAATATGTGACGGCAGCGGCACCGGAGGCGACAGCCAGACCGGCCACACCTCCCTCGAGAGCGGCCACGCGGTCCTCGAAGACTCCCTGGGTGGAGTTGGTGAGGCGACCGTAGATATTTCCCGCATCGCGGAGGCCAAAACGGTCGGCGGCATGCTGCGAGTTGTGGAACACGTAGGACGTGGTCTGATAGATGGGCACCGCACGCGCGTCGGTTACGGGGTCGGCCTGCTCCTGACCTACATGGAGCTGGAGTGTCTCAAAGCGATAATTCTTCTTGCTCATAATGCTTTTTTTTGGTTTATATAATTAATGTATCGTGATTCAATTGTTCGTTGTATTTCACGTTTGCAAAGGTAGCGGGTTTTTCAGAGGTGGGAAATAGCACATCAGGGGCATTTCGACTACCACAATCGTGGTATTTCGCACTCAAACAGGGTGAAAAATGGTCACAATGACACTTATTAACAAAAATTATTACTGAAAAGCCCCCTTTTCGGCCGATTTGATGTATTTTTGCAATGGAAAGTGATAGTTAACAAAATTTCTTAATGTTATGAATATCCCATCAGTATTTTGGCTTGTCCCTATCGCATCGGTGTGCGCGTTGGGAATGGCTTGGTATTTCTTCAAGCAGATGATGCGTGAGGAAGAAGGCACACCCCGCATGGCAGAGATTGCCGAATATGTGCGCCGAGGCGCCATGGCATACCTCAAACAGCAGTATCGTGTGGTCTTCATCGTATTTATTGTCCTGGCGCTCATCTTCGCCTTCATGGCTTATGTGCTGAAAGTGCAGAACCCATGGGTGCCCTTCGCCTTCCTCACGGGAGGTTTCTTCAGCGGACTGGCTGGCTTCTTCGGCATGAAGACCGCCACATACGCATCGGCCCGCACGGCCAATGCCGCCCGCAAGAGTATGGACCGCGGACTGCGTGTGGCCTTCCGCAGCGGTGCCGTCATGGGACTTGTGGTCGTGGGCCTCGGCCTGCTCGACATCGCCCTCTGGTTCGTCATCCTCTCCTATTTCTATCAGGACGACCCCAAGATGCTCATCATCATCACCACCACCATGCTCACCTTCGGCATGGGAGCCTCCACACAGGCACTCTTCGCACGTGTGGGCGGTGGCATCTATACCAAGGCTGCCGATGTGGGCGCCGACCTCGTGGGTAAGGTGGAAGCCAACATCCCCGAGGACGACCCGCGCAACCCGGCCACCATCGCCGACAATGTGGGCGACAACGTGGGCGACGTGGCAGGCATGGGAGCCGACCTCTACGAGAGCTACTGCGGCAGTATCCTTTCCACCGCCGCCCTCGGAGCCACGGCTTTCGCCTTGAACCCCGACATGCAGATCAAGGCGGTCATCGCGCCGATGATTATCGCCGCCGTAGGCATCTTCCTCTCGCTGATAGGCATCTTCCTGGTGCGCACCAAGGAAGGCGCCACCATGAAAGACCTGCTCCACTCCCTCGGCATCGGCACCAATGTCTCGGCCATCCTCATTGCCGTGGCATCCTTCGCCATCCTCTACCTCCTGGGAATAGAGAACTGGCTGGGCGTATCGTTCTCGGTCATCACGGGCCTCGTCGCCGGCGTGATTATCGGACAGGGAACGGAATACTATACCTCGCACAGCTATAAACCCACACAGGCCATCGCCGAGTCGTCACAGACAGGCGCCGCCACCGTCATCATCAAAGGCATCGGCACAGGTATGATCTCTACCATGGTGCCTGTGGTGACCATCTCACTGGCCATCCTGCTGAGTTACCTCTGCGCCAACGGCTTCAGTCTGAGCATGGACTCCGCAAGTATGTCGAAAGGACTCTACGGCATCGGCATCGCTGCCGTGGGTATGCTGTCGACCCTGGGCATCACACTGGCCACCGACGCCTACGGGCCTATCGCCGACAATGCCGGTGGCAACGCCGAGATGAGTGAACTGGAGCCTGAGGTGCGCAAGCGCACTGATGCCCTCGACGCTCTCGGCAACACCACTGCCGCCACTGGCAAGGGCTTCGCCATCGGCTCAGCCGCACTCACCGCCCTCGCTCTGCTTGCCTCTTATGTAGAAGAGGTGAAAATCGCCATGGAGCGCACTGTCGACGCTGCCGGCAATTTCGTGTCGGACACCTATGGAGCCATCAATCCCGCAGAAGCAGACATGGCCAAATTCATGGACTATTTCCAGGTGAACCTGATGAACCCGAAAGTACTTGTCGGCGCCTTTATCGGCGGTATGGCCGCCTTCCTCTTCTGCGGACTCACCATGGGTGCCGTGGGACGCGCCGCACAGTCGATGGTCGAAGAGGTGCGCCGTCAGTTCCGTGAGATCAAGGGCATCCTCGAAGGCAAGGGCACTCCCGACTACAGCCGCTGCGTGGAAATTTCCACCCGTAGCGCACAGCACGAGATGATCTTCCCGTCGCTGCTCGCCATCGCCATCCCCATCGTCGTGGGTGTGGCGCTCGGAGTGGCCGGCGTCATGGGACTCCTCGTGGGCGGACTGACAGCAGGATTCACCCTCGCAGTCTTCATGGCCAACTCAGGCGGTGCCTGGGACAACGCCAAAAAGATGGTGGAAGAGGGTAACTTCGGAGGCAAAGGCTCGGCATGCCACAAGGCCACCATCGTGGGCGACACCGTGGGCGACCCCTTCAAGGACACTTCCGGCCCCAGCCTCAACATCCTTATCAAACTCATGTCGATGGTAAGCATCGTCATGGCCGGCCTCACCATCGCCTGCGGCATGTGACGGCACCGACCATGTGGATGACACAGATACACTTTTTTGCGGGGTGGCACACGTGCCACCCCGCTGTTTATCAACGCCCCAACCCGCCGTTTAACAAAAATTAAGTTTGGTTTATGCAGAATTATACAGATAAGTTGTAATTTTGCAGGCACTTTTCTATTAACATACCAGCGACCATCTTCTGGCGCTCCGAACCGACTGTCGTATTTCAGTGAGCAAAACGAGTACAGAGGATAAGCCAAATTTTTAAAATTCAACAATATGTCAGACGAGATTACCAGCGGTTCTTCGAGCAGCAGTTCATCATCAAGACACCATCATCATCACCATAGTCATAGCCACAGCAGCAAGAAAAGAAAGCATATTGACGACTCCGACCGTTTCAAGCGTGCCGGACTGTCATCAATCAAGCGCCGCAGAATCTTGTCGCAAATCACCTATTGGCTGCTCATCCTGGCCGCTTTGGCCGTGATAGTCGCCATCCTCTATGTTTACGCATATACCCCTGCAAAACATTACAAATAAACGACCTTTATAGCATTCTGATATAGCTATCAAGCAGCAGGCTGTGTCGTCGTATGACGGCACAGCCTGCTGCTTTTGATGATATCTCCCCCAACCTTTTGGGGGGTGAAATACGACTTCAAAGAGCCTCCTGTGGGAGGCTGTCTTTTACTATTTGGTCACGCGGAACCAGTCGGCCTCCACCCATCCGCGGTCGGTGTTGCCGGCAGGCTCATAACTCACCAGTCCTATCTTGGCACCAATCCATTTGCCCTCGCGCATCGTGAACTCCTCGCCCACTTGCTGGTATTTCTTTCCGTCGAGGCTATAGGCGAAGCGGCACTTGCCGTTGTCCACCTTCATTCTGAGATAGATATCGAGATGGATGCCGGGCTTGTAGTCGATGGCGTCGGCTGCCGTAGGCTGCAGGGTGGCGATGTCTTTCACCGTCTCAGCCTTCCCTTTGTCTGCCGACTTGCATACCAGTTGCTGGAGCACGAACTCCTGCCCCACTCTTTTGGCCACCAGCGCCGAGTAGTCGAGCCCCATCATGATGAGTCCGCCCACTTGATTGTCGGCTTTCGAGGTGATGCGCACCTTGGTCGTGGCGGTGAACTTGTCGGCCGGCGTCTTCTGCAACAGCATGTTGGGCACATCCCACAGATTGACGGAGCCGGCGGCGTGCTTGAAGTTGAAGACCCTGAACGTGCCGAAAGCGGTAGGCATGCCGAACGTCTGGTCGTAGTTGGCGTGCCACTGCCATTGCTTGCCCATCACGGGAGCGTCGAACTCATCACTCTCCACAGGATTGACCACCTCGACGGCACCACGGGTCTTTGGCTTGCGGTATCTCAGCACTGGCTCACCACAGTAGTCGCCATCTTTGTCCTCGCCCATCACAGGCCAGTTGTCGCGCCAGGTCACAGGCTGCAGATGCACCACACGCCCGTAGCACTCTTTGTCCTGGAAGTGCAAGAACCAGTCCTCGCCCAAGGCGGTGTGCACCCATCCGCCCTGATGGGGACCGTTGACACGGCTCTTCCCCTGCGCAAGCACCACTTTCGACTCATAGGGTCCATAGGGCGACTTCGAGCGCATGGCCAGCTGGAAACCGGTGGGCACACCGCCCGCCGGGCACATGATCCAATACCATCCGTCGCGTTTGTAGAACTTGGGACCCTCACAAGTGCGGTTCTCCGTCCCGTTGCCGTCGAAGACGATGGTTGGCTGAGAGATGGGGCTCGTGCCCTCGGCATTGAGCTCTCTCACCGTGAGCACCGACGCGAAGCGCGAACGGCTGTTGGCCCATCCGTTGACGAGATAGCAACGGCCGTCGTCATCCCACAGAGGGCATGTGTCTATCATCCCCTTTCCGGGAATCACACACAGGGGCTTGCTCCATTCGCCCGCCGGATTGCGGGTCTTCACCATAAACACTCCATAGTCGGGGTCTCCCCAGTAGATATAGAACTCACCGTCGTGATAGCGGATGCTCGGTGCCCAGATGCCATTGCCGTGACTGGGCTTGTCGAACTCTTCCTTCGGCTCCAACTCCTTCACCGCATAACCGATAATCTCCCAGTTGACCAGGTCGCGGGAATGCAGGACAGGCAAGCCGGGGATGCACTGGAACGAACTCGCCGTGAGATAATAGTCGTCGCCCACCACGCACACGTCGGGGTCGCTGTAGTCGGCATTGATGACGGGATTGGTGTAGGTGCCGTCGCCGTTGTCGGGCGACCATACCTGAGATTGGTAGTTTCCTTGCGCCAAAGCGGCCAGCGGCAGCATCAGCAGCATCATTGTTTTCAGTAGTTTTCTCATTGTTTTTAATTATGTCTGTTGAATTTGATTGTTTGCCTATTACAAAAATGATAGCTTGCTTATTATAATGTCGATAGTTTGCCTATTATATAGTTTGCTTATTATATAGATGTCAGCAGTAGTTGGTAGCTCCCTCTGTCATACCCGATACGCATCCGGGAGAAACGGCCGTGCGTGCGGGCGTAGACGGCGATGGCGGCATGTCCCATCGTGCGGCGCAGATTCACCTCCACCACCGGATGAAGGCGCAGACCCTCTGAAGTGCGCACGAGCATCATATCCACGCCGGCCGGACCGTCATAGCAGGAGAGGCTGCCCAACCAGCGGACGAGCGACGACTCTGTCCGCCTCCACACATCGTCGGGGAAATGACTGCGCAACAATGCCCATTTGTCATCCTCCGAGGCCAGCATGCCGCCCACATAGCCTGTACCGCTGTTCTCAAAGACCGACAGGCCCACAAATGACGGCTCAGCAGACCGGTGCACCTCATATTCGAGGGCGAAGTCCAGCACCCGCTCATAGCAGGGCTCCACGACCACACAGCCCTGCTGCTCAATGCAGTGGCGCACAAAGCCCTCCTCGCTCTCACTCAGCGTGCGGCCGACGAACCGCACCCCTCTGCCGCTGCTGCTCCACGGCGACTTGACCACCGACGACGGCCGGCAGCCTGTCAGCCGCAGGACTTCGGCCATGCTGCGTGCCACCTGGCGCTCACCCACGGCCACACCGACAGCCGACACGGTCTCGGAAAGCAGCCCCACCGTGGCCGCACGGCTCGACATCTGCCGCAAGCGGGAGAGCGCCTCGTCGTCGGGCATGAGCGAGGTGGCCATGCCAGCCTCAGCGAGGCGGGCACGCACGTCGGCATCCCATCCCCACGGCGAGGGGATGAGGGAGTCGGGGGCATCGGCGAGGAGGTCGCGCAGACTGCCGGCGGAGAGGAAACACACCTCGGGCAGATAGTCGGCCCACGGCGCAGCGGCGGCTTTGGCCACCGCCACATCATCCACCAGCACATAGTCGCCGTCGCTGGCCCAGAAAGCCGGCAGGAAACCCAAATCCCTCCGCAGCCGCAATGCCGCCTTGGGAATGCCGTTCATCTTTGACCGGCAGCCGGAGGCGAGCACGATGTCGTGCTCCGGATTGAAGAGATGAAGATGCGCCATATACCCTCACAAAAAGCTTTGGAAAATGCTTCCTCGCACTCTACACCTGCTTTTTGATGCAAAAATAACTAAAAAAAATATATTTTGCAAACTTGACTTTGCAAATTGAGAAAAAAAGAGTATCTTTGCATGTTAATAAACAAGCGCGGCTTTTACCGCACCGCATTGAAAGAACAAACTAACTTATATGGAGGCCTTTTTCCGCACCCACACCTATCTGGTTGAGCATGTCAATGCTCCCGTCCGACGTGGACTGATGGACGAGATCGACTGGAACGACCGTCTCATCGGCATCAAGGGCACACGCGGCGTGGGAAAGACCACCTTCCTCCTCCAATATGCCAAGGAGAAATTCGACATACGCGACAGGCAATGCCTCTATGTCAACATGAACAACTTCTATTTCCAGGAGCACGGCATCGAGGAGTTTGCCAGCGAGTTCTACCGCAACGGCGGAAAGGTGCTGCTCGTCGACCAGGTGTTCAAGCAGCCCTCATGGAGCAAAGGCCTCCGCAAATGCTATGACAACTACCCAGGCCTCAAGATTGTCTTCACCGGCTCGAGCGTGATGAGGCTGAAAGAGGAGAATCCCGAACTCAACGGCATCGTGAAAAGCTACAACCTCAGAGGCTTCTCCTTCAGGGAATTTCTCAACCTGCTCACAGGAAACAATTTCCAACCCTACACGCTCGACGAGATTCTCGAGAACCACGAGCAGATCATCAAACAGATATTGCCCAAGGCACGGCCGCTGGACTATTTCCAGGACTATGTGCACCACGGCTTCTATCCCTTCTTCCAGGAGCGGCGCAACTATTCGGAGAACCTTCTGAAGACCATGAACATGATGACCGAGGTCGACATCCTCCTCATCAAGCAGATAGAGCTCAAATACCTAACGAGGATCAAGCGCCTCTTCTACGACATGGCCGTCGACGGTCCGAAGGCCCCCAACATCAGCCAATTGGCCATCGACATCGACACCAGCCGCGCCACTGTGATGAACTATATCAAATACCTGGCCGACGCCAGACTCATCAATATGATCTACCCACCGGGACACTCGTTCCCGAAGAAGCCGACCAAGGTGATGCTTCACAACCCCAACCTGATGTATGCCATCTATCCCAGCAAGGTGGAGCAGCAGGATGTCATGGAGACATTCTTCGTCAACTCGATGTGGAAAGACCACAAGGTGAACCAGGTGAACCACGACGCCAACTACATCGTGGACGGAAAGATGAAATTCCGCATCTGCAACGCCGCGCAAAGAAACAACTTCAGGCAAGCCCCCGACACCATCTATGCCCGCTACAACACCGAAGTGGGAAAAGGCAACCAGATACCGCTATGGCTGCTGGGGTTCCTCTACTGAGCAACAACTATACAAATAACATTATAGATTTTATATCATTTTTATTTAACCTTCTAAAAAATGGCAAAGGAAAAGAAATTTATCACTTGCGATGGTAATGAGGCCGCTGCTCATATCAGCTATATGTTCAGCGAAGTGGCCGCCATTTACCCCATCACCCCGTCATCGCCCATGGCGGAGCATGTTGACGAGTGGGCTGCAAGAGGACGCAAAAACCTCTGGGGCCAGACCGTTTCAGTGCAGGAAATGCAGTCGGAAGCAGGTGCCGCAGGCGCCGTGCACGGTTCGCTGCAGGCAGGTGCTCTCACCACCACCTTCACTGCTTCTCAGGGTCTTCTCCTCATGATCCCCAACATGTATAAGATTGCCGGCGAGTTGCTGCCTTGCGTCTTCGACGTGTCCGCACGTACACTGGCATCACACTCTCTCTGCATCTTCGGCGACCATCAGGACGTCATGGCATGCCGCCAGACCGGCTTCGCCATGCTCTGCGAAGGCTCCGTACAGGAAGTGATGGACCTCACCGCCGTCGCTCACCTGGCATCACTGAAGACCTGCGTGCCGTTCATCAACTTCTTCGACGGCTTCCGCACCTCACACGAATATCACAAGATTGAGCGCCTCGACAACGAGGACATCATGCCGCTCGTCGACGAGGCCGACATCAAGCGCTTCCGCGACCGTGCCCTCACCCCCGAGCGTCCTGTCACCCGTGGTACCGCCGAGAATCCTGAGACATTCTTCACCCACCGCGAGGCTTGCAACAGCTACTATGACTCAGTGCCTGAGGTCGTAGAGGAGTACCTGGCAAAGATCAGCGAGATCACCGGCCGCGAGTATCACCTCTTCTCCTACTACGGAGCTGACGACGCCGACCGCATCATTATCCTCATGGGCTCCGCCTCCGACGCTGCCCGCGAGGCCATCGACCACCTCAACGCCAATGGCGAGAAAGTGGGTATGATCAGCGTGCACCTCTATCGTCCCTTCTCCATCAAGCACCTCCTCGCTGCTGTTCCCAAGACAGTGAAGCGCATCGCCGTGCTCGACCGCACCAAGGAGCCGGGTGCCGAGGGAGAGCCTCTCTACCTCGACGTGAAGTCGGCTTACTACGACGTGGAAGAGCGCCCGCTCATCGTTGGCGGACGTTACGGTCTCGGCTCACACGACACCACTCCCGCACAGATCATCTCTGTGTTCAACAACCTCGCTCTCCCCGAGCCCAAGAATCAGTTCACCATCGGTATTGTTGACGATGTGACATTCAGGTCTCTGCCTGAGGTTCCTGAGATTGCACTCGGC
>CADBLU010000097.1 GCA_902795605.1 uncultured Prevotellaceae bacterium
CTGAGATGCAGCCGACATTCATTGGGTGAAACCCAATAAGGATAAAGGTTGATTTGTCCGTCTTATCCTTCGCTCATTGTGGGCAAGCTTAACGTGTCTAAAAAGGTAACAACAAATTGGACACTCTAATTTAGAAATTCAAAAGAGTAATTCAGGTTTTTCTACGTTCAAACCTATCCGAAAAGAAGAAGCGATCATGATCAAAACCGCTTCGCAAGTCAGTGCCACGACAAGTGGCGGGGTGTGGGCTGGGCGAACGATAGCGGGAGCGTGTTCGCGGGTCTTTCTTGTTTCTTCTTTCTGTCCACACAGAAAGAAGAAAATACATGAATAACAATTAAATATATTAAATATTCAACTTGAGAGAAAGTTGAAAAGAGTAATGATAAAAAAGTTGGTAAAAATGAAAGAAAGTTGTTCTTGTAACAAGAACAACTTTCGTATCAAGTTATTCTTTCGTTGTCACTTAGCAAAACAATCTTTTCTATCTGCCGGGGAATCCAAAGCCGAATCCCTGCTGAGGTGCTTTCTCCGGCTCACCGAAGAAGGAAGCCTCAGCGTCTTTGTCGTTGAGTTTGAACACCATGAACTTCGGATTCTTCTCCGTGCATGGTGCCCAAGTGCCGCCTTTCTTACCGTTGGGATCACCGAATTTAACAAAGTTGGTCCATGCCGTCAGCATCTTCTCGGAGAGGTCCCAATCGCCCTGGGTCCAAGGACGCCAGCAGTGCTTCAGCGACTTGAAAACGAACCAGAGGTCGGAGGAATGGAAAGCGCCTCTCAGACGCTGAGTCACCTCAGGATGAGAACCGTCATCGGGCAGAGGACGGGCGAACTCGTAGGCCCATGCCTTGCCGCCCTTCTCATGACGCACCTTGCAGAACTCCACGATGTTGGGAGCCATATTGCCCATATCGTTGAGGGTGTAGCCAATCATATAAGGCACGTCGGCCAAAGTGCCTTCGCGGGTGGCGTCATCGAAACTCTTGAGACTGACGTAGCCGTCAATCAGCGGCATATATGGCAACCTGACACGCTCGCCGGTCACCTGCCCGTAGAGGGTGTTGAGGGCGAAGACGGTCTCCGTAGATGCCTGACGCATCTTCTGCAAATCTGTCAGTCCTGCCCAGTCGAATACTTTCTTGGCGTTTGCTCCAGCCTCGTCGATAGAACCGCCACTGTAACGGCCACCCATCATTCCACCACCGTTAGGATTGGGGATGCTGAGACCTTGTGCACTCATAATCACTGCCTTATGGAACAGTCCACGAGCCAGCGGCGATTCACAGAGGGTGCGCACACTGCCGCCTCCGGCACTCTGCCCGAAGATGGTCACGTTGTCTGGGTCACCGCCAAACTGCGAGATATTTTTCTTGATCCACTTCAAAGCTTCTATCTGGTCGAGAATACCATAGTTGCCGGAGACCTTGTGGGGACTCTCCTCCGACAGAGCCGGGTGGGTAAGGAAACCAAACACACCGAGACGATAGTTGATGGAGACGAGCACCACGTCCGTGGCGCCCCATTCCTGTCCGTCAAACTCTGGCTCAGAGCCCCATCCCTCACGATAGCCGCCACCATGAATCCAAAGGGCGACAGGCAGTTTACTCATCGTCTTGCCTGGAGCCTTCGTCCATACGTTCAGATAGAGACAGTCCTCACTGTAGGGAGCCTCCTTGCCGTAGCCCCACTCCGTGAAATAACCGCCAGGATACTGGATGGCCTGATAACTGGGGTGGCCGAAGGTATCGCATATCTTCACGCCCTTCCAAGGCACGATGGGCTGCGGCTCCTTCCAGCGGTTCTCCCTGATAGGAGGAGCTGCATAAGGAATGCCGCGATAGACAAACACGTCAGGATGGTCATCTGCAAGCACACCTTGCACCTGACCTCCCTCAATCGTCAACACTGGGTTTTCTTGCGCATTGGCAGACACTGCCACCATGAGCAGAAGAGGCAAAAAAATTTTTTTCATAATGAATAGTTGAGTTCAATAAAAATATAAGCGAGTAAGAAACATGTTGCCTGGTCAGCAGTATTCACACAAAGTCATGTCATCCGGATGACACACATTCTGCCACAAAAATAGTCTTTTTATCGTAAACGGCCAAGCATCATCCGCATTTTGTTCACCCACGTCAAAAACATGTAACAAGAAACAAAATAATGACAACATCAAGAAAGTAGGGAGAGGTGCCGACACCGCTGTCAATGTCTACAGAAAACAAAAAGTCCGCCATTGATTGTGGCGGACTTAGGGTATCTAAACAGGGGGCTTTAAAGCTCAAACTTATAGCCGAAGGTTAAGACGAACGCACCGTTCTTCAGATTTTTTTGGAAATAGTCATTATTGTCGTTCACCTTGGTGAGACCAATATTGTAACGGGCATCGAACACGAAATGACCACCAGACTCATAAGAAATACCTACAGGGATGGAAATATCAAATTTCTTGACATCATCTTCCATGTCCAAAGACTCTTTCGTGGTCAAATCATGGTTGCTGATATTCTCCTTCCAATGCTGGCTGAAGTCTGCATCCACCAGATAACCTAACTGGACACCAGTTTTCACTGCCCAACCTTTGTAAAAATAGAAATTGGCCACAACAGGCACACGCAGATAATCTAGCTTGATTTCAGGATCCTTATATTTTATATTATCATCGGTGTAATCTTTCCATGCAGCACCTTGGCTGATACGGCCGAATCCGGCAGAGATGCCCAACCATTTGGTTGCCTGATATTCAAAATCCAATCCAATGCTATTAACTCCTTTCCACTGGGTATCGGGGGTGGTTGTCGATAAAGGCAATTGATCCAAATTGGTCAATTGAGAAGCGCCAAAACCGAGTTTAAACTGCATGGACCATTTTCCTGGATCAAACTGTGCGTTGGCACTCATCGCCGTCAATACCATGACGAGCATCACTAATAATTTCTTTGTCTTCATGAATGTTTGTTTTTATGTGAATGTATTCTTTATGTCTCTCTTACCTCTCCGCCAAATGAAAGACAGGCATTTTCCTTGACATCTTTTGCTCTGCAAATGTATAAAAATTTGTGAAACCACGCAAACTTAATGCTAAATAATTCGACAAATCCAGTGCCGGGACAAGATTTTAAAAAGATATCAGCACCTTGTCTGGGGGACAAGGTGTAAAGATATGACTTAAAAACGTGATGTGAATGAGAAAAACTGCCAATGCGTTGGAATGTCATTCTACCAATTCCGCCCTCAACAAGTCATTTCCCTTGATTTGCATGACAATGAGGTGTAGCTCAGTGTCGCGGATGAAATACTTCACGCGGGGAGCGGCGGCATAACCACGGATCTGCTCCACGGCCTCCTCCCACTGCCGGTTGGCGTCAGCATCAGTGGCAGTGACTTTAAGGTATTTTATCTCAATGATGTAACTATGTCTCACCATCGGGAAACGGTAGAAGTCAGGCATCAGGAAGAAGTCGCAAAATCCGTGGTTGAACTCCATCTCAGGTGCAGCCAGATAATAGGGATTGAGAGACAGCAACGCCGTCATGAACCCCTGCACATTGCGCTCCCCCTCCATCAGTTGACGGACACTTGAAGAAACGGAATAAGATGATGCCAAATAATCTATCATCGGACGCCAGTCGCCGTCGAGGGCAGCTGAAGCATAGCACTCATTGAGCAGCGAAGTGTCTATTTTGGCAACATGATCATACTCATCAAGCAACCAGGAATAGTATTGTATGCGCACGTTGTTGTTGGGGATAATCAGCTTCAAGTCAGCTCCACGGATATCACCGATGGTCAACATACCATAGTAGAACAACAGACTGATGAAATTCTTCTCGTCTGCCATGCGGCTCACATCGAAAGACTCTTCAAGCGAACTGATAATGTAGCCGTCCTGTGTCACCTTTCGGATGATATCACGGCGGTAGTTGTCCAGTTGGTCGAGCTGGATGAGTTTGCGCATCTTTGCATAGTCCGTCTTCGTGTTGGGGTCAATCATCTGCTCCGGACTATCACCGGTCTTCATGACACGATTGAGGTAATAGAGCACCATGTCGCAGTTGAACATCTTAGGATCTTTACCGACGGACTTGCGCGAGAAACAGTAGTTGTCATACCACGGCTTCATCTCCTCAATCATCTCCTCCTCGTCTTTACCCTGCAGTTTACCCACAGATTGATAGTAACGGATCATACCCCGTACATCCTCTTCCGAGAAACCCAGCATCAGATTGAAATCGGACAGCATCGAGATATTCGACGCAATGTTAAAGCCAGAAGTTAGGTCATCCATCGTCACTGGCGACACACCCATCATCAAGATGCGGGCGAACATACCTTTGAAAAGTTTAAACGTTTGCCGATAGAAGCCAGACGCATGAGTCAGCCCACGATAAATGGCCTCCCCCTCCTCGTTGAGCACATTGTTGGTGAAATTGTCATACTCATCGATGATGAGATAGAGCTGATGGCCAGCCATCTTGGCAGCGAAATCAATAAAATAAAATTTTCCGATAGCGGTTTCTTCTTTCAAGACACCATCAAGAAAGTAGTCCGGATAAGCAGATGAATACATTCGAGCAAATGAATCCAGCGCCTGTCCACAATAATTATTGAAATTCTTTTCAAGCACATCGATACCTCCTCCAATACGAGAGAAATCAAGGTACATCACCTGAAACTCTCCCCTCCATCTTGTCGGATGGTCGGCAATCCACAGTCCTTTGAAGATTTCCGAAAAGTGATCACGCTCGTTGATGTCATAGTAGGCGCGGAGCATACTCAAGAAAATGCTCTTACCGAAGCGACGAGGGCGGATGAGGAAGAGGAAATTGTCGGCATCCTCCATCTCAGGAATATACATCGTCTTGTCGACATAATATTTGCCTTCGCGTCGCAACTGGCGGAAGTCGGAGATACCGTAGGGCAGGAGGCGGATGGGTTCCATAATGGGTGTTTTTTAGTTTGAAGGCACCGTTTTGCCGTTTCATCTGCAAAGATACACATTTTTTCCATAACAGCAAATGAGTTCTATGGCAAAAGGAAAAATATGATTGGTAAAGATGCCCACTTAATTGGTAAACGCATGAAGAGGGATTCTGTCCAAAATTTATTGGACAAAAATCGAATTGTTTTCGTCCAAATGTGGGTAATTATATATAGATTTGGACAAAAACTTCGTTTTGAAAAATGGACCTTTTCATGTTGATTCTCATCAAGACCATTCAGAGCGGCAAGGCGATAGTCTTTGTCACCATTCTGGCATTCCTCGTCTATGCCTACTCCATTCTAGTCATCATCAACATCTTCTTCTGACCAAATCCCTGAAACAACAAATAGCCCCTGCCCCATACATAGGATCCTCCAGCGTTCTCGGTCAAAAGCTAATTTATTGCAGGATACAATATTGTCATCAGCAGTGTTAATTCGCCTCTGACATTCTGAAATATAAAATTTTCCAACTTAAAAGTTTTGTATTTCAAAATTATTATTTAATTTTGCACCTAAGATGAGAATAGTTTCACATAGAAAGCTGGTGGAGTTCTATAGTTCGGAAGGACATGGAGATGCACAGTCGGCCCTCGAACGCTGGTATGATACAGCAGAGAGGGCACAATGGAAGAACCTGTCGGATATAAAGGTTGACTTTCCTGCAACCGATTATGTAGGTAACCAACATTATGTGTTTAACATCAGAGGAAACAAATACCGGCTGATTGTAGTGGTGAAATTCACTATAGGACATATTTTCATACGCTTTGTAGGTACAGATAGCGAATACAATAAAATAGACGCATCAACAATATAACAACAAGGGGGAACCATTATGAGTAAGATAACAAAAGAACAATATGAGTTTGCTTTGGCAAGGATCGAAGAGCTTTTGCCGATAGTTGACGATAACACACCTGCCAATGACCGCAATGCAGTAGAACTGACAATGATGTCGGACGTGGTGATAGACTACGAGAAAGAGCATTTCCCCATTGCAAAGCCGACTGTCGCCCAACTGATACAACTCTCGCTCGAAGAAAAGCAGATGACTCAAAAACAACTGGCTGCTGAAATAGGTGTCAGCACCTCACGCATCAGCGACTATATCTCAGGCCGAGCAGAGCCAACGCTAAAGATAGCACGTCTGCTATGCATCACGTTAGGCATCACCCCCGCAGCCATGTTAGGCTGCTAAACATAAAAAGAAAAAAGCGGAGTAGCATACAGGTTACTTCGCTTATTTCTTGGTATTCATCCTTGTTGAAAGGAAATGTGTAACAAATTTCATGGTGAACTCCTATCTGGAACCGCTAATACACTCGGTGGAGTTGTATTTCCCCTGTAGATTTGAAAAGAACCAAAACGATGCATATAAAATTGTGAAATAGCGATGTCTCTCCTACCCTAGTCACCATCCTTTCATTCTTCGTCTATGCCTACTCCATCCCGGTCATCATCAATATCTTCTTCTGACCAAATCCCTGAAATAACAAACAGCCCCCTACCCCATACATAGGATTCTCCTGCGCCCTCGCCTTAAAAACTGTTTTCTGCAGGACACAGCACCGTCTTCCACCGTCCTTGCCGGAACATGTTCTTGACAAAGTAATAAACTGCCATCAGTGTGGAACCCATCATGGCCAGGACCATGTCCTTCTGGGCATCCC
>CADBLU010000098.1 GCA_902795605.1 uncultured Prevotellaceae bacterium
GTAGATGTCCGACGGCCCTTCCGGCGCCATATAGCCCTCAGTACCGGCGGGTGCCTTCAAGACGGCATGGCTGTCGGTATCAGACAGTCCGAAGTCGATGAGTTTCAGATACTGCCCATCATGGGTGACCATGATATTGGAGGGTTTCAAGTCGCGGTGCTGTGTCTGTCGGCTATGCACATAATTGAGTACCTCCAATAGCATGTCGGCGATATGTCTGCGTTGCTTCAGTGTGTGCTTCCCGGCTGCCAACCACTCCTTAAGCGTCGTACCTTCTATCCACTCCATGACAATGCACAGTCCGAGGTCTTTCACGTCCTCTAATGAATAGACAGACACCACCATCGGATGCTGCAACTGACTGGCAATCTCGAACTCTTTTTCCAAAAAGGCACGGTAGATACTGTCGTGCCGGTATTCTTCCCGCAATCCTTTCAGCATCCACCATCGTCCGTTGCGCTTGGCACGGGTCAATTGGAAAACGCCCCTGCCAGAGATAGCCGTAAAATCAGTGAAGCCATCGCTTTTGGCAATATCTGAAGGCGTTACAAACCCAGACGTTGATTCCGACTCATTGTGATTGCACATGGAGAATAGATGTTTTCAAGTTTCGCATTTGCTCAACTTTCTGGAGTTTAGGAGATTGGGAGTTTAGCGGACATACATAAAGAATGTCCCTACAATTGTGAAAGGCCATGTACTCATGTAGGGATATACTTTATGTATGTCCGAAAAAACAATTCTGTCTGTCAACGCACGAATTTCAGGATGAGCCACGTGCCGAAGACCTGCAGCAGCAGTCCGGGCCAGCCGATGGTGAAATCGGCTACGGTGGCTGCGGCACCTCCCGTAAGAGCAAGTTCTCCGAGGCATCCGATGCCGGCGCTGACGAGAACGACACCGATAATCACAGGCAGTGAGACCGTCTTGAAATGCTGTGCTGCCAGTCCTGCCACGAGTGCGATGACGGCAAGTTTCACTGTCATCACGGGCAATACGCTCCACATGGGCATGCCTGTGAACAGATGGTTCACCAGCGGTGAGAGGACAGCCGCCAGCAATCCCACTTTCCAGCCGAACTTATAAGCGCCTGCAAGAATCACCAGAGAGAGAGGCGAGAAGATAATGCCGCCCTGCGGGATGAGATGGAACACTTGAGGCAGCACCAGGTTACAGGCAACGAATATCGACGCCCAAAGATAGGTCTTCGCCTCGTCATAATTCAATGAATACAGTTTTACACTTGCTTCCATATTGTTGATTTTATAGTTGTTTCTCCGACAATTCTGCCTACCTCTACAAGAATACATTATTTTTATGTATGCAAAAATAACTAAATTCGGGGATTTTTAGTATTTTTGCAGCATTATTTATGAAAGATTATCGCAAAAAGCGGCAAATGTATACATTATTGAAACGAAATAAAGAATATTCAACAACATAAAACTAATGATTTTTAAGAAAGTGATTTCAACCATGATTGCCTTGATGACAGTCATCATTACCGTCAATGCCCAGGATCCCTACCCTACCTATTTCACTGCGGATGAACTGCCCAACGGCGTGTTATGGCTACCCGAACCGCCCGACACCATCTCCACCGCTTTTGTCTACGACATCACCCAATACATGTGGGGAAAGACCATCCGCGACACCCCTCGCGGAAAAGAGGCCACAGCACACTGGGTGACGGCCGTCCCCGACATGGCATTATTCTTCAGTGTCCCCTTCGGGATGAGCATCACTGAAGTAGGCACACCAGCCATCTACAAACTGATAGCCCGTTCAATTCCCACATTCAGGCTCAGCGTCACCAGACCCAAGGAAGTCTTTGACAGGAAACGCCCTTATGTCCGCTTCAACGAACCCACCGGCATTCCATGGGATGAGGAGAGAGAGCGTGGCACCGGCTCCTATCCTTCGGGCCACACCATCAGGGGTTGGGGTCTTGCCCTGGTGCTCTGCGAGGTGAACCCTGCCAACCAGAATGATATTCTGAAATTGGGTTACGAGTGGGGGCAGAGCCGTGTCATCGCGGGATACCACTGGCAGAGCGACGTCAACGCCTCCCGTCTGATGGCAGCAGGTGTCTTTGCCCTTCTGCACACCAGCGAAGAGTTCATGGCCGACATGGCCGCTGCCCGCGAGGAGTTCAAGAGACTCTCCGGACAGCAAGCCTCTATCAAAGAGATATCCCCCGCAAAGGCACCTGCCACCATCCCCTACACCATCAGCGGTGTGCCTGCAACAGAGACGACCAGCGGCATCGTGATAGAGAACGGGAAGAAAGTCATTTATAAGTGATTCATGCTTGAAGGAGTATAGGAGTTTGGGAGTGTAGACATTACTATTGTCTAATCTCCGAGGCCCCTAAACTCCTATCATTGAAATCTATGCGTGACTTGAGAAAGTAACACCCCTCATCCTATTTCAGTTATGAAAGTACTGCTCATCAACGGCAGCCCGAGAGAGAAAGGCAACACATTCCTTGCGCTCAGCGAGGTGGCCAAGACACTGAACGCCGAAGGTGTCGACACGGAAATCATCAACATCGGCAAGAAGGCCGTTCCTGGCTGCATCGCCTGCGGCATGTGCGGGCGACAGGGCAAATGCACGTTCAACGACGACCCTTACTACAGGATATTGAGAGCCGTCAAGGATGGCATCGACGGCCTCGTCGTCGGCTCTCCTGTCTATTACGGCGGGCCAAACGGTTCGCTCTGCGCCCTGCTCGACCGTGTGTTCTACTCGCTGGGACCTTTGCTGCAATACAAGCCCGGGGCAAGCGTCGTCGTCTGCCGCAGGGGTGGTGCGTCGGCCGCCTTCGACCGTCTGAACAAATATTTCACCATCACCAACATGCCTGTGGTCAGTTCACAGTACTGGAACATGGTTTACGGGCAGACACCCGGCCAGGTGGCTTTTGACGAGGAAGGCATGCAGACCATGCGCACCCTCGGGCGCAACATGGCATGGATGATCAAGAAACTGAACGTCGCCGAGGACGGCCATCCACAACGGGAGCAGCCCACTTGGACCAACTTCATCAAGTAGGTGGCAGAAATGCAAGAAATACAGGAAACGATTCAGAAGCTACGCGACTATGTCCATTCACGGTGGACATTAAGCGAGTTGCATGGCATCCACCATTGGGACAGGGTCTATGCCAACGGCCAGCAGTTGGTCACGCCTGACGTCGACCCGGTGGTCGTGGCATTTTTCGCCTACCTCCACGACTCATGCCGCACGAACGACGGTTATGACACCACACATGGGGCAAGGGCGGCCGAGTGGATTGACACCTTGAGAGACACTTACCTGAAACTGTTGTCCGGCAAACAAATAGAGCAGTTGAAAGAGGCTTGCAGGCTCCATACCACCACATTGAAGACGGGAGACCCCACCATCGATGCCTGCTTCGACGCTGACCGCCTCGACTTGTGGCGTGTGGAAATCATACCCGACCCGGAAAAACTGGCCACAGAAAAGGGCAAGCAGATAGCAAGCACTACTGACTATATGGCACTGTTGAACAGCTAAACGCCCAGCAGACGTACGATACCTCATACCACCTCAAGGGTGATTCGCGTTTATGGTGGTGGCTATTCTCCGACAATCATTTTGACGATAAGCGTGACATCGGCGACAGTGACCGTATTGTCGCCATTGACATCAGCACTGATGACATCAAAGTTGTCAAACCACCAATCACCTTTCAGATAATCTACCACCATTGTCACGTCAGTGATAGACACCGAGCCGTCGTGGTTGACGTCGCCTAAAGGATAAGGCAAGTGGAAACGTCCTCCCTTCCAATAGAAGATGCCGCTGGTATCA
>CADBLU010000099.1 GCA_902795605.1 uncultured Prevotellaceae bacterium
ATCTGTCTCGGCTCTGCTTTCATCGGCATTGCAACAGGCATCGGCGTTCCTTATCTGAACACTATCGCCAGCATCAAGGGAGGACGCAATTCAGCTACAACCGTGATGCCGCTCCTCTCTGCGGCCTTGTATCTTGGACAGTTCATTTCACCATTGGTGGTCTTGCCTCTTTCGGCAACCTTGTTTGGTGGAGATGACATGTCAGCGCCCTATAAGACAGGTATTTTGCTCAGCCTGCTTCTGCTCCTGCAAGTATGGGCAACGCGGCATTACCAAAGTCTGCCTCCCGAATGATTATTCCTTTTTTTTTTAACTATAAAACCTTCAAATCATGTCAAAAACAGTAGAAATCCAAATTGAGAAGAGTCGCAGCCTCATAGAAGGTCTGCGCCGTCATGTCAGAGAAATGGGTGAGCGTGGTGTCTCCTCCGATGAAATCAACGAGATGGAACAAACCATCAAGATGTTGGAGGTAGCCAACACCGAAGTGGACCGCCTGCGAGGGGAACTCAGCGTCAAGGTAAAAAACATGAATGCCATTATGGCTCGTGTGAAAGAGTCCTATGCCGAGAAGAAAAAGGCTCTGAAGGGATATTACCCTCAAGAGCGCTGGATAGATTATGGTGTGCCCGACAAGCGCTGACAATCTGGCAAAACCGAGCAAGGGGGCGGCACATAATGGTTTCTGCTCCCCAGACAGTCATAAGAAGCAATGTCAGGACCTTCTGTAAGGACAATGTAATCCACAGGAGGCAAGATGTCGCTGAATATCAGCAATGATTGAAACACAATGTTAAAAATCCGTGGCAGTCAGGTGTGACCGCCACGGATTTTTATTGAAGAGAGTGTGAAGACTGTTGACATCTCGATACCATTGCAAAGTTGATTTATTATTTAACAATGTATCCAGTCTGAAATGTCGTAAAAATACTATTGCATTTCACTAATAATATGAAAGACAATCAGAAAAAAATATTAACTTTGCAACTTGGAACAAAAACAATATACGAAAAACATGAAGCATACATTATTGACCTTAGTCGTTGCGCTCCTGCTGCCTACCGCCATATCGGCGAAGAAGCCAAAGAAAATCACGCAAAGCAAAGATGAATTCATCAACGAATTGATGTCTCGCATGACCCTTGAGGAGAAGATAGGGCAACTCAACCTGCTCGACGCAGGACAGCTGAACACCGGCACCGGCCAGAAAGGCGTGGAAGACCAATCCATTCTCAATGGCGAGGTGGGCGGCTTCCTCAGTCTGATGGGCGTTGACCGCATCCGCGAAGTGCAGCAATATGCCGTGGAGAAAACACGCCTGGGCATCCCACTGCTCTTCGGACTCGATGTCATCCACGGCTATCACACCATCTTCCCCATTCCCCTTGCCATGTCGTGCACATGGGACATGGAGAAGGTGGAGTTGGCCGCCCGTACCGCAGCCATCGAAGCCACGGCCGACGGCATTCCCTGGGTCTATAGTCCGATGGTCGACATCTGTCGCGACGCCCGTTGGGGCCGCATCGCCGAGAGCGCCGGCGAAGACCCTTTCTTAGGAAGTGAGATGGCCAAAGCCATGGTGCGAGGCTACCAGGGCGACAAACGCCACGGAGGTCAGTATGCCACCGACGAGGTGATGGCCTGCGTGAAGCATTTTGCCCTTTACGGCGCGTCAGAGTCGGGCTTGGACTATAATGTGACCGACATGAGCCGCGTGAGGATGTACAATGATTACCTGGCCCCCTATCGTGCCGCCGTAGATGCCGGTGTAGGCAGCGTGATGTCATCGTTCAACACGATAGACTACGAGCCCGCCACCGCCAGCCGCTGGTTGCTGACCAACCTCTTGCGCGAGCAATGGAACTTCAAAGGCTTCGTGGTGACCGACTATGGATCAATCGGTGAGATGCGCGCCTGGGGTTGCGGCGACCTTCAATCCTGTTCTGTCCGTGCGTTGACGGCTGGCACCGACTTCGACATGTGCTCCCGCGGTTTTGTGGGTACGCTGAAGAAATCGTTGGAAGAAGGATTGGTGACAGAGAACCAGATAAACACGGCCTGCCGGCGCATGCTGGAGGCGAAATGGGACTTGGGCCTCTTCGAAAACCCCTACCGCTATTGCAGCCTGCCGACCAAGAAACAGAAGGACGTGCTCTATACCGACGCCTCACGCGCGCTTGCCCGACAGATTGCGGCAGAGAGTTTCGTCTTGCTGAAGAACGACAACCAGTTGCTCCCTCTTCAGAAGAAAGGCAAGATTGCCCTCGTCGGCCCCATGGCCCATGCCCCCAAGAATATGCGTGGCAACTGGGCACCGACAGCCAACACCAACCCGAATGAGTTCTCAACCCTTTTGGAGAGCATGCGCCGCGCCTTGGGAAAGCAAGCCGAGGTGGCCTATGCCAAGGGAAGCAACATCCACGATGACGCACAGATAGAAGCCAATTGGGAAGTCTTCGGCACCGACATCCGAGACCCTCGCTCAGAAGCCGAGTTGCTCAAGGAGGCACTCCAAACGGTTTCGGATGCCGACGTCATCATTGCCGCCATCGGCGAGTCGCAGGAGATGACCGGAGAAAGTGCGAGCCGTGCCGACATCAGCCTTCCCGAGACTCAGCAACGCCTGTTGAAGGTATTGAAGGCCACTGGCAAACCTGTCGTGGTGGTGTATTTCACAGGCCGTCCGGTGGTGATGAAATGGGAGAAGGAGAACATCCCCGCCATCCTCAACGTATGGTTTGGTGGCAGCGAGGGTGGCGACGCCATCTGCGATGTGCTCTTCGGCGATGCCAGTCCAAGCGGCAAACTCACCACCTCGTTCCCTCAGACCACCGGGCAAGAGCCGTTCTACTATAATCATATGGTGACTGGCCGTCCCACCAACAAATGGTTCAGCAAATACGCCACCAACTACACAGACATCGATGGCAGCGCCGTGTTCCCCTTCGGCTATGGCCTGACCTACACCACCTTCCAGTATGGGCAACTGTCACTCAGCAGCGACAAACTCAGCTCTGGCGGCAAAATCGAGGCGAGGGTGACCGTGACGAACACCGGGCGGCGTGCCGGTGACGAGATTGTGCAGATGTACATCCACGACACCGCCGCCTCCATTGCCCGCCCCATCAAGGAACTGAAGGGTTTCAAGCGCATCCACCTCGAGCCCGGGGAGCAAAAGACCGTGACCTTCGAAGTGGACGAGGAACTGTTGAAGTTCTATAATGCCGACTTGCTCCACGTGGCCGAACCTGGGGAGTTCACGCTGATGGTTGGCCCCAACAGCGAGGACTTGCAGAGCAAGACCTTCGTCTTGGAATGAAAAACGGACCTGTTTCTTGTACAAAAGGGCAGAGTTGTTACACGCAATCGATATGATGATAAAAATCTTTAAAGAATTAGTTTTTTTGAAAATAAAATATCATCTTTGTGTCATGATACGTACATGTCTTTTAGAAATAGAAAGTCGGAACTCATCCAAACCAGACAAAGACGTGTATGAGTCGACAAGTAAATCCATCATCTCACACTTAAGATAAATACCATGGGCTATATCCTAAACCGATTTGAGAAGTTGACAGAACTTACAAAAGATCCTGCGGTTAACGAACAATTTAAGTTGACAGCAATAATTGTGCATGATCCCAAAGATAAAAACCTCGTAAAACATATCAAGTCTCATTTCTTAGATTTTGCTAAGCTTACAGGGAGACATTTGTTAATTATAACATTTGTACAACCTCCTGAAGAATATGTTGATGCTATTAGATATGGAGAGTATGAATATGCCAAGTTGCTTGTAGAAGATTCAAATCAACTTAGTAATACGGACGAGATAATAAATCCATTTATTCGTATCCACTATCGCTTACCTAAAGATGGTTCGTATTTGATTTTAGCTAAAAAACTATCAGACAATGAAGTTTTTAAAGTTCGAACCACAACAGGTTCCCTACCCTATCAACTGATGGATTTGACTTCGTATTGCTATAATCCGACAAATTTTGATGAGTTGATGAATCAACTTGAAGCCGAGTCGTTCAACATAAGTGAAATGCTTGGAAACTCTCTATTGAAAATTTTTTCACTCATTTCTCCTTCTTCATCATATGACGATTATGGACTTCAATTATCTCCACAGCGACATTTGGCAAGAAAAACAATAGAAGAAGAAAAGCAAAAACTTAAAGATGCTTTGAGACGGTCTTCAGATGATGAGGACTTGACAGGTCAAGTCTTAGATTTTTATGATTTGTTCGAACATGTCTATAAGTTCGTACTTAATGATAGACCGTATCACACAATTCGTACATACAGATTTGAAAACTATCATTTATTAGATGGCAAAAGTAAGAAATTTTGGAGATCTTACTCAAGGTTGTTGGACTGTTTAAGAGGCACACCTCTTGATGAATTGGATTATTCCGCATTCATCATATATTTAGGGAAGATTTTAGAGACAGAGTTGAATCTTTCCGTATGCCAAATGCTCCGCCAAACAATGGGCATTACTATGCCAGATTTCTACAACAAATATTGTTACGGAATAGGCTCAGTTATTATACCACCAAATAGAACAAATGGTGTTGCTCTTAATAGATATTTTTGGGGTAGAAACAGAACAAGTTATTTAGAAAGTGTACCATTAGGGAAATTACTATTTGCCTATAGGGCAGCTGAGGAAACAGTGAACAATCCTTATAGTGAATGGGAGCTTTACTATCCTGAAAAATTCGAACAAATGCCTTTTAGATTTCTTCTATTATGGGAAGATCTTGCCAAATTAAGGAATATTGCTGCACATGCACAGAATGTAAATAATGATTCGTATAGAACTACAGAAGAATTATTTTATGAATTTCAAAAGAATTATTTGTCAATTATATGTGGAATAAAGGAAAGATTGAAACCAAGACGTATAACAAATAACCGACAAATTCGCCATTAACTTCCTGATGTGTCTGCATAGCTATTTGACCACCACTTTCCTGCCATTTACGATGTAAATACCTTTGGGCAGTTGCGAAAGATGATTGGCATCATCCGAGACTCTTGTGCCTTGGATGGTGAAAATGCCTTGGGATGAAGATGTGGCATCTTTCTGTACCATATTGATGGAAGAAGTGACATTCTGAATGGGCCGTACATTCATACCTCCAAGTCTGTACTCACACACCTCCACGTTGTCTATGGTCTCATGTATATAGTATTCCAATGGCACTGCATTGAACTCAAGCGCAAATGCCAGGTCTCTATAAAAATAGTTGTAGTCCATATCTTGCGATGATGTCCAATAATAGCCGAGAAGTATATTCTGGCGCGTGTTAAATACATTTTTCAGTTTGCCCTGATAAACCCAGTATCCAGCTGGCATGAAAATGGATTGATTGTTTGGACCTGTGAAAACCAATCCTTTTATTTCTGAGTCAGCGGGCATGGGCTTATACTCACAGTACTCAATCAGTTCCTTGATATGGCTGAGACTTGGCATACGCCAGTCGTCTCCCCAATTCACATAGGCGGCATCATATTGCGTTCCTCCTATGTCTTCTCCGAGAAAGTCCCAATCAAGAGAGGAAATAATAGAGTAGTCTCCATTATCAGGATGATAATATGAATAGGTCTCAAACGTATACTCTTCTTTTTGCACAGTCTCACCCCACGAGAAATATTCACCATATTGCATGGGGGCATCGGCTCCCACATTACAACATGCCCATTTAGTGCCGGAAGGCAGCCCGAGGTCAATGGCATGGGGATGATTGCCATCTGGACAGGATTGAGCGTGAATAACTAATGAAACGGTTGTCAGTAAAATGGTGTAAAACAGTTTTCTCATTTTTCTTTACTACAACAATAACTACAGATGACCATAATGATAGTTTTATCTAACCAGCACACATGAAGTATGTCAGAAAAATTCATAAACATTCTTTTGTCCACGTCATCTTGATGTGTGGGATGCCATCAAGCATGAAAGTGTCTGACGACTGCGCAAACCCCACACTCTCGTAGAAGCCTTTAGCATATTCCTGTGCCTCAATGTCGATGTGGGTGGCTCCGAAATGGCAGATGGCCGCATCAATGGCATCAAGCATCATCTGTCTGCCGTATCCCCTACCCCGTTCGGTGGTGATGACCCTGCCGATGGAGATTTCCTTCATGTGAGTCCCCGCCGGACAAACCCGGGCCTGAGCGACCACTCTTCCATCCACTGTCAGCCAGAGATGAATGGCCTCTTGGTCGTCGCCGTCCAGGTCCTGATAGACACAGTTCTGCTCCACGACAAACACCTCGCTCCGTATTCTCAGGAGCTCATACAGTTCGTCGGTTGTCAATTCCTTGAACGCCTTTTTGTGCAGTACAGGCATCGCTGTCTCATTGATCATCTCATTCATATTACTGGTAAGAATTCATACCACACTATAGCCTTCTTTTGTCAGCGCTTCGATGGCCCGCAGGAAGTTCTCCGTCTTGGTGAGGATATAGTCAGTATGATAGGTCGACAGGACGAAAATGCCGATATTGTTCGCAGCCAGGCAAGCGGAGATTTTCGAAAGGACACCGATAAGCGAGAAATCAAGCACACCCTCGATTCGGAAGGCCCGCCATCCGTCATTGCGCTCCGTCGTATTGTCTGGCACGAGATTTACAGGGCATACGAGCGAATGCTCCTCGTCCGTACACCCTGTAAACACGAACCGCTCATTGAGGTCTACACGCGAATAGTCCTCTACCTTGCAAATGGAGAAGACAGCGTCTATCACCTTCAGTTTCATGAAGCCAAAATCTTCTCTGCCATCCGTTTACCGGCCTCGTATGCATTCTGCAAGTCTTGCTCCCAATGCTCATCGCGCCACTGGCGTTTGGCCTCCTCGGAAAAACCTGCGAGTTCAAACCGGTCGTAGTTTTTCACCTGGTAGGTGTTGTAGGCAATCAGGCGTTCAGGTTCGCCGAGGGCAGTTTTGATACAGTATTCCATCGAACCATAGCCCTGACTGTTGTTCCGTTCAGGTGTCCCGTTCATGGTCTCCACCAGTACGACCGGCATCCGCTTCGGGGCCGTCATGCTATAGTCGTTATAGGAGAGCCAAGGGAATGCCAGACGCTCCAGGAAAGTCCTCATCTGACCTGTCACGTCGCCGAAGTATATCGGTGAGCCCAATACCAGTCCGTCGGCCTGGGCGATGTCTTCCAGGACAGGTGTCAAGGCATCCTTGAACTTACAGACATTCACTGCCTTGCCCTTTATCTTACAGGCCATGCACGACATGCATCCCTTGTAGTCCATACCATACAGGCGTATGGTCTTCACTTCTATCTGTCCGCTCACAGAATTTGCCCCTTCTGCGAATTTCTGGAGCATAGAGGCCGTATTGAAAGTTTTTCTCGGGCCTCCGTCGATAATGATGATTTTTTTCATATAAAAATATAAGGTCTAAAGTATCGCATTTGCTCAACTATTTGGAGTTTTGGAGATTGGGAAATTTGGAGTTTGGACCAAAGTCTCAACATCGGATGAGGCAATGCCGCACGGACGACTCATGGAAACATCTACTCTGTCTTTTCGATGATCAGTTCTGAGGAGCCTTCCTCAAGTGAATTATATTCGTCATAATGGATATGGCTTCCCGCCTCTTCATCCGCCAATGCCTTCAATTGCATTGCCAAAGAGAGCAGACCTTCACTATTGGCAGAGATCACCACAGTGTTCCTTTTGTCAACACTCACATTGATTGCAAATCCGTCTTCCCATTCAACATCCATCTTATCCGATTTTTCTTTGTTAGAAATATCTATGCAAAGATAACACTTTTTCTGATAATCTTAGCATTGACTCCAACTTTTGTAAAGGTAGGTTCTATTAATTATGTCGAGACGATTTTTGATTTTTAGTCGAGAGCAGAGTGTAAGTCGAAAAGGGAGTATAGCGGGCTA
>CADBLU010000100.1 GCA_902795605.1 uncultured Prevotellaceae bacterium
ACTCTTGCGACCTATGGGCATTCTTGCTCCCACCAATCAGGGGGACAGGTTTTTGATAGTGAATTTGGAAAATTCAATCAAAAACCTGTCCCCTTGATTGGTATCCCCTTGATCGGTGCTCCGCCGGTCTTGTTTGTTGCTGTATTACAGCAACATACGAGACGGCAGGCAGGATCCTCCATTCATTCAGCCCCAAGCCTGTCATCGACCGCAGGTCGTGTCGTGATTGCTTAACGAACAGTTTTGTGAGGTTGCGTATGCTACACATCCGCGACCGTTGGTTCTCGCGGAGCAATTCCCATTGCATTTGGATGGGCGGACATACATAAAGTATGTCCCTACAGTGATGAACGGCATCTGCAAAACGACTGAAGGGAGAAACATTATTCAATATTCAATCTTCAATTTTCAATCGACCGCAGGGAGAATCAATACCATCTTACGGCATTGCTGTAACCGCTTCTCTTGTCGTATTTCAGTGCGTCGGTGAGCGTGGCTGCGTTGCACCTGAAGGTGAAATTGTAGCTTGTGTATGGTGCGAGCACCAGCGAGCACGACATGCTGAAACAGTGCAGGTCGCGTGAGAGAGAAGCGGTAGTCATAGACATCTTATGGAAGTCGAAGTCATATCCCGACGAGAAACTGATGTTCCACCCTTCGCTCAGACGTATGTTTCCACTCACGTTGAGGGTCTGGGTGAACTTATAGGGATATCGCATGGTCTTCGTGTTGAACTTTCCACCCGTATTCTCCCTCATGGAGATGCCGTAGCCGAAGGTGAGCGACCAAGGCATGCTGAAGGTCATAAATCCGTCCTCGTCGGTGGTCGCCTTCTCTTTCTTTGCCCCTCTCTGCCCCTTCACCAGGTCCTCGTCCACATTGCTTTCGATGTCGGTGTCGATACCTTCGTCGTCATCGTCTTCATGGTCGCGTCCTTTGTCCTTGTCGTCGTTGTCGTCACCGCCTCCGAACCATTTCTTCAGTTTGTCGGGCGTAAGTGTGAACGACACATTCTGCGACATGCCCTGGAAGCGGCCGAAGCGCCCGTATCCATATTCGGTATGGGTGCCCACATAGGGCTTGCCGTTGCTGTCGAGCTCATAGGCATAGGTGGCGAAGACAGCATTGAGGTTGAAGGTATAGCGTTTCCACCATTTGAGTCTGATTCTCATCGACAGGTCGCTCAGCGGTCTTGTCTTGGCTGCCATGTTGTATGACATGCTGGCTCCCAATTCGTCGATAATGCTGATTTTCTTGAATCCTGTGGAGTCCTCATCCGACCTGAGTTTCATCTCGATATTGTTCGACACGTCGAAGGAGATGCTTCCCGTCCGGCCCTTTCCCGGCACGCCGTAAAGCCCGTTGGAGTAGGGTGAGTATTCCACAAGCGAGACATTGCCGTATTCATCGGTTTTCTGGTAGGTGTCGTAATAGCCGTAGCGGTGTGAGCTGAAGTCGGGTGCGTAGCTGAAACTCAGCGTAGGTGTGAACACGTGCCGTATCTGGTCGATCTTGGTGCCGAAGATTTTGGGATTGGGTATCCAGAATCCATAGAGTTTGGTCGATGCCCCCAGTGACATGTTCCAGTTGTAGATGTTATGGAATCCGTAGACGGTGTCGGCCACTTCTGTCCGGCGTGCCTCATCCCATGAGCGCACCACCTTGTTGGTGTACATCCGGTCGGTGAAAGTGATGGAGGGATTGATGTTCACATAGTTGAACAGGGTGAAATCACCGTTGATGGGGATGGTGTGCTGGAATCCGTTTTTCCAGTCTTTGAAGAGATTGGAGTGAGCAATCTGATCCTCTTTGGTGCTGATGGAGTTGCTCAGCCGGCCGGTATACCTCAAGGAGAGTTTCTCGTACCATCGCTCCTTGCCCACGGCCTTCTTGCGCTTGAAGGGGAAAAACCTTGAGACAGTGATGTTGACATCGGGCAGTGTCATGGCGATGGTGGTGTCGCGCATGTTCTGCGAGAGGTCGGCTGTGGTGCTGATGGTCATGCCGAGGCTGGAGAACTGTGTGCTGTAGCTCACCGACGAGGTGCGTGTGCTCTGTGTCACCGTCTGCGGGTTGTACATACTCGTCAGGTTGTTGCGCTCATAGCTCGACGTGGCGAAGTTGACGCTGGCAGAGAGTGAGCCGTAGGGGTTGGCCTTGGCATCCTGATGGTGGCTCCACTGCACTTTGAAACTCTCCTGCTCCGAGAAGTCGGGCATGCCCTTGTCGCCGGTCTTCGTGTCCTGATAGCTGAAGAGGAACGAGCCTCCGTAGCGGTACCTCTTTTTATAGTTGCTGGCAGCCGAGATGCCCCATGAGCCTTTCGTGTAGATTTCTCC
The DNA here is from genome assembly GCA_902795605.1 of uncultured Prevotellaceae bacterium. Taxonomy (GTDB): domain Bacteria; phylum Bacteroidota; class Bacteroidia; order Bacteroidales; family Bacteroidaceae; genus Prevotella. Next base: position 2,340 of record CADBLU010000100.1, read on the forward strand.
CAGCAGCTTCAAGTCCCATTTGTCGTTGATGGCGAAATAGTAGCCGCCGTCGCGCAGGTAGAAGCCACGCGAGTTCTCGTCGCCATAGGAAGGCATGATGAAACCGCTGGAGTAGCTCTTGGTGAAGGGGAAGAAGCCGTAGGGGATGGCCAGAGGCAGCGGCACGTCGGCCACGACGAGGTAGGCGGAGCCGAACACCACGTCCTTGCCCGGTCTCACCTTGGCCCTCGAGAGTGCGATGTAGAAGTCGGGGTGCTCTTCGTCGCAGGTGGTATAGGTGCCATGCTCTAGGTAGAGCACTCCGTTGGCGTCCCGCTTGGAATGCTGGCTTCTGAGATATCCGTCCTGCTGCTCGGTGAAGACATTGTCGATAAATCCCTTCTTACTCTTGAAGTTATAGAGGATGCTGTCGCTCTCATACTCGTCGCTGCCCATCTTGAAGACGGGTGTGCCGCGCAGCCCCTTGGCCTCAGTGCTGTCGGCCACGCCGGTGGCGTTGACAATATTGGACTCAAGGTTCATGTGCACGCGCTCGCTGGTGAGCGTCATATCCTCATAGTCCACTTTCGACGTGCCATAGAGGAAGGCGTTCTTGGTGGCAGCGTCGTAGACGATGGAGTCGTTGGCGGTGAATTCCACGGGGTGCTCGATGCCGTTGGGCTTCGCCCGGTTGAGTGAGTCGAGGCGCAGCGAATCGTCTATCGCCTTGTTGTAGTGATAGATGGCGAGTTCGAGCGAGTCCATGCTCAGCGTGTCGGGGCCGGCAATGGTGTCGAGCGTCATTGAGATAGTGTCGAGAGTGACGGGGATACTGTCGAATGGCGCATAGATGCTGTCTGTCGGTGCAAAGATGCTGTCGGCAGCCACGATGGTGGTGTCGTCGGCTACCTTGCTGCCCCCCTTCCAGGCGGCGGGCATCGGCGTGACGGCAGTCATGAGTATGACGGCTACAGCGAGCAATATGAACAACCTTTGCGTTCTCATTCAACTTGCAAAGTTACGTATTTATCAACGAATACAATCGTGATTTTCTATTTTTAACAACTTTCCGGGCATAAGTAGCCATTCTGCGAAGAGCATAAAACATATAATTACCATACAATTATTCGAAAATTTCTACTTATAGGCATTCTCAACATGTTGATTTTTATGAATGATGCCCGCTTTGTCAAAATTTCTGATTAACTCGTGGAAATTAGCGTTAAAAACAATAATCTCTGAATGGTCTCGGCCGGCAGTAATAGGTGTATACGTGTGCTTTCCGTCGCTCTTCTACCACAAAAAAGCAGAAAAAGGTGTCTGTCTGCGGAAAAAAGAGTATTTTTGCAATGTCTTAAGACATGAGTTTTTCTAAATCAACCGTAAACCATGACAAAAATGATCCTCCTCGCGGCTGCCATGATGGTTGTCACCACTGCCACCGCACAGAAAATCAATTATCCCTCAACCCCGAAAGACGACACCGTGGACGACTATTTCGGTGTCAAGGTGCCCGACCCCTACCGCTGGCTGGAGAACGACACCAGTGCCCAGACGGCACAATGGGTGAAGGCAGAGAATGCGGTGACCGATGCCTATCTGCAGTCGATACCCCGCCGTGGCGCGCTGTTGGCCCGCCTCAAGCAAGTGGCCGACTACGAGAAGGTGGGGCAGCCCTTCTTCAAGCATGACAGGTGGTTCTTCAGCAAGAACGACGGACTCCAGAACCAGAGCGTGGTCTATACGATGGATGCCCTCGGCGCGGAGCCACGCGTCTTTCTCGACCCCAACAAGTTGAGCGACGACGGCACGGTGGCGCTCAAGGGCTTGTCGTTCTCCAACAACGGTAAGTATGTGGCCTACAGCATCTCGCGCAGCGGGTCGGACTGGCAGGAGTTCTATGTCCTTGACTCCAAGACAGGCCGTCTCCTCGACGACCATGTGGAGTGGGCGAAGTTCTCCGGAGCCGCCTGGCATGGCGACGGGTTCTACTACAGTGCCTACGATGCTCCCGTCGAGGGGAAGGAATTCTCCAACATCAACGAGGGGCACAAGATTTACTACCACCGCATCGGCACCCCTCAGAGCGCCGACCCTCTGATTTTCATGAATCCCACCCATCCGAAGCGTTTCTACTCGGTGTCGGTTAACAAGGAAGAGACAATGATGTTTCTCTATGAGAGTGGTGAGGGCGCAGGCAACATCCTCTATGTGAGAGACCTCCGCGTGCCAGGCTCACAGTTTATCCAGATGACTTCAGACATGGACAACACCTACTCGGTGGTGGGCACCGTGGCCGACCGTATCTTCCTTTATACCAACGATGGCGCTCCGAAGGCGAAGGTAATGGCCGCCGACATCCACCGGCCGGGCATCGCCAACTGGCAGACGGTGATCGGTGAGCGCGATGATGTGCTCGAGGATGTCACGCTGGCCGACGGCCGCATGATTGTCTGCTATAGCAAGGACGCCTCCACCCACGCCTATCTGTTCACCCTCGAGGGGCAGCAGGTGCGCGAGATAGAACTGCCCTCTGTGGGCAGTGCCTCGTTTGGCGGCGACAAAGACCGCAAGGAGTGCTTCTACACGTTCACCTCGTTCACCGTCCCCGGCACCATCTACCGCTACGACCTCGACAGCGGCCAGAGCACGCTCTATGCCGCGCCGAAAGTGAATTTCCGTCTCAGCGACTATACCTCCGAGCAGGTGTTCTTTGAGAGTAAGGACGGCACGCGTGTGCCTATGTTCATCACTTATAAGAAAGGCATGAAGCGCAACGGCAAGAACCCTGTGCTCATCTATGGCTACGGTGGTTTCAACATCGGCCTGTCGCCCTCTTTCTCTGCCACCCGTATGCCGTTCATCGAGCGTGGCGGCATCTATGTGATGGTCAATCTGCGCGGTGGCAACGAATATGGTGAGGAGTGGCACCTGGCAGGCACGAAGATGCGGAAGCAGAATGTGTTCGACGATTTCATCGCCGCCACCGAGTGGCTCATCGCCAACAAGTATACCAACTCCTCGAAGGTGGCTATCCAGGGCGGGTCAAACGGCGGCTTGCTTGTGGGTGCGTGCATGACGCAGCGCCCCGACCTCTTCAAGGTGGCCATCCCGCAGGTGGGAGTGATGGACATGCTCCGCTATCACCGTTTCACCATCGGATGGAACTGGGCTTCCGACTATGGAACGAGCGAGGACAGCCGTGAGATGTTCGAGTATCTGCGGGGCTACTCTCCGCTTCACAACCTCCGTCCCGGCACCGCCTATCCGGCTACCCTCGTCACCACTGCCGACCACGACGATCGTGTGGTGCCCGCCCATTCGTTCAAGTTCGCCGCCACCTTGCAGGAGTGCAATGCCGGCCCCAACCCTGTGCTCATCCGCATCGACTCCAAGGCTGGTCATGGCAGCGGAAAGCCGATGGCCAAGGTGCTTGAGGAGCAGGCCGACATCTACGGATTTATCATGCACCATCTGGGCATGAAGTTCTGAGGCAGAATATTTTTCTCAACTTTCTCAAGTTGTTGAAAGGAGTTTAGGAGTTTAGACATTACTCCTAAACTCCGAAGCTCCAAAAAGTTGAGCAAATGCGAGAGTTGAATAAATTATTGAACAATTATATGTTTTAGTACTATTCGCTGAATGGCTACTTTGCCCTCCCGGAGTGTTAAAAATGGCAAAAACCGGCCTTCCTTCTGTGCAATAAACCGCACTTCGGCTATCTCTATGAATAAAAGGCGGATGAAAAACGTCCGTTCTAACTGACAGAAAATGCAATGAAATCAGATATAAGAAATAAGTGCCTGGAACAAGGCTCTGCAGCCGTCGTCGACGGTCAGGGCAAGAATATCATCCCCCAACCTGAGAAAGAG
>CADBLU010000101.1 GCA_902795605.1 uncultured Prevotellaceae bacterium
CACGGGTGAGCGTCTTCACCAGGTGCTTGGGCACTCCGCCCACAGGCATGATGTAGGGCAGGTTGATCTCGGTAGAGGTGCTGCTTGAGAGTTCGATCTTGGCTTTCTCGGCAGCCTCTTTGAGTCGCTGCATGGCCATGGGGTCGGCTTTCAGGTCGGCGCCCTCGTCGTTCTTGAACTCCTGCACGAGCCAGTCGATGATCACCTGGTCGAAGTCGTCGCCGCCGCCGTGAGTGTCGCCGTTGGTGGAGAGCACCTCGAAGACGCCGCCGCCGAACTCGAGGATAGAGATAGCAAAGGTGCCGCCGCCGAGGTCGAAGACAGCAATCTTCATGTCCTTGTCGGCCTTGTCGACACCGTAGGCCAGGGCAGCTGCCGTAGGCTCGTTGACGATGCGTCGCACGTTGAGGCCAGCGATCTGTCCGGCCTCTTTGGTGGCCTGGCGCTGTGAGTCGCTGAAGTAGGCAGGCACGGTGATGACGGCTTCGGTCACCTCTTCGCCCAGGTAGTCTTCGGCGGTTTTCTTCATCTTCTGGAGAATCATGGCCGAGATTTCCTGCGGAGTATATTTGCGTCCGTCGATTTCCACACGCGGATACCCGCCTTCGTTCACCACTCTGAAGGGCACTCTCTCAGCCTCTTTGCGGCTCTGCTCATAGGTCTCGCCCATGAAGCGCTTGATGCTGTAGACGGTGTTCTGCGGGTTGGTGATGGCTTGTCGTTTTGCGGGGTCGCCCACTTTGCGCTCTCCGTCTTTGACGAATCCCACGACCGACGGTGTGGTGCGTTTTCCCTCGCTGTTTGCAATCACTACAGGCTCGTTGCCTTCGAATACGGAGACACACGAGTTGGTTGTACCTAAGTCAATTCCGATAATTTTTCCCATTGTTGTACTATTTTATTTGTTATTTGATTTCTATATTACCTTATTATTTGATGATTCTTTGTCATGGAGCGCCCGAAGGTCGGGTGGCTCTGCTGTATATTCTGCAAATGGTGTGCCAAAACTGCCATTTTTGTCGGAAAAGTGTCAGCATGGCAGATTCCTGTGTCATATATTGGCTATATAATACTATATAGAAACGCAGAGAGGGCATGCACTGTGCGGTGCATGCCCTCTTTGGAAAAGTTTGTCATGGATGGTGTCATGGCAGAGTGTCGGCGAGCGGGTCGAAGAGTCCGTCGGCATTTCTTCCCAGGTCGTGCCATCCCACTGTCTGGTGCAGGGTGGGGTTGGTCTGCATGGCGTTCTGCCTCAGACCGAGGAAATAGTAGGTAGGCCGGTATTGGATGGTGAGCGCGTCGTCGTTGCCGTCGAGGTTGACATCCTTTCTTCCGAGGAAGATTTCGTAGAACTCAGCCAGTTCGCGCACTTTTTTGTCGTTGATCTGCCCGTCGGTGCTGGTGAGGTCCTCATCGAGAGTGATGGGGTCGGGGCGGTTGCCTTCCGTGGGGTCGGTGGTAGAGGCGTCGAGGCAGTAGAGCACGATTTGGTGGCGCTTGGTGCCGTTGAGCGGTTTGAGTCCGAGGTAGTTGCAGGTGTTGCCTCCGAATCCGGTGAGCGCCCATGAGGGTTTGATGGCAGCCTGTCCTTCGCCGCCGTCGAAGAGCATCCACCGGTGCATGTCGCCATATCTGTTGCCCTCGTAGGCCAGTTCGATTTGGCGCTCATAGAGGATGGCGGCGAAGAGGCGTGCCCTGTCGCCGTTGATGCCTGCGGGCAGTCCGTAGTTGTTGGCAGCGGTATATCCCACTCTGGCCCTGATCTGCTGCAGCGCGTTGACAGCCTCCTCGTAGTGGCCGGCGCCGCAAGCGGCCTCGGCGAAGTTGAGCAGCACCTCGGCATATCGCATGGTGATGAGGGGTGCGGCGTTCTTCATGAAGCCCTTGGGATTGCTCTGGCTGTTGATATACTCATAGAAAGGAGTGGAGTGCAGGTGCAGGTCGTCGGTGCGTTTGCGCACATAGACGGAGTGGCTGCCGGCCTTGTCGGTAGACTGCGTGAGCAGTTCGGCCCAGTATCCGTTGGAGGTGCTCACCCTCTCGAGGTCGTCCTCGTTGTCGTTCCACATATAGCTCCACAGAGCGTAGTTCTTGCCGGTGGTATAGACATCGGTTGGGATGATGCCGCTGAGTGACTGGTCGGTGAGGCTGACGCTGCCTTCGCTCCACTCCCACTTCACGCCCGGGAAGGCGAACGTGCGGTAGAATCTCGGGTCGCGGTTGAGCCAGAAGTTCACCTTGTCATATTTGATGCTGCTCTCTCCGGGTCTCAGTCCGTCGGCCATGGGGAATGCGTCCACCATCTCTGCCGTGGGAGTGTATCCGCCGTTGCCGTTGGTGTTGCGCGGACGGATGTTGTGCTCCCAGCGGTTATACTTGCCGTAGTCGGGCTGGCCCGAGACATTGTCCTTGGTATTGTGGAGGGTGATGAAGACAGCCTCGTTGGTGTTGCCGTCGCTTCCGGTGTAGTTCATCCAGATCTTGGCCCAGTTGGCGGCGTTGTTGGCTCCGCCGTCGCTGGCATAGGCCAGTCCGAAGTTGCCCTGCTGCAGTTTGGCCAGCGCCTCTTTGTTGGCGTTGTAGGCAGCCTCCCAGCGGCTGACGTCGTCGGCCCTGTTGAACACCGGGCTTGCGTAGTAGAGCAGCATCTTGCCGAGCATGGCCTGTGCCAGTCCCGAGGTGATGCGTCCGAAGTCCTGAGCCTCGTTGCTCCATCTTGCCGGGAGCATCTGTGCGGCTTTCTCGAAGTCCTTGCAGATGAAGTCGACGCAGTCTTTGGTCGTCTGCCTGGGCACGATGAGGTCGGAGCCGTCGCCATCAGTGCCGAGGATGGGGTCTTGCACGTGGTCGATGATGGGCACGCCGCCGTAGATGGTCACCAGATGGTAGTACATGTATGCGCGGAAGAAGTAGGCCTGTCCGAGCAGCATGTTTTTCTCCTCCTCGGTGAGTTCAGACCTCTCCACGTTCTCTATCACGTCATTGCAGTTGCGGATATGTCCCCAGGGGCTGTAGACGTCGTTGGCCACGTAGAAGAAGTCGAAGTTGGCGCCGGTGAAGTTGTAGGTGATCTCCTCCTCGGGGTCGACGAAGATGGAGAAGCCGCCGTACTCGTCGGTGCTCTTCGACCATTTGTCGGGGTTGCCCACGGGAGTCCAGTCGTTGGGCTTGTTGGTGCCGTTGCCGTCGCCGCCGTCGGAGACGGGCAGCATCCAGTAGTAGAGGTTGTTGATTCGCTCCAGGGCGCCGTTGTAGTCGCTGTAGGCGGTCGTCTGGTCGAAATTGCCGTAGTTCTTCTTCTCTCTCAGGAAGTCGTCGCTGCACGATGTCATGCCCATGGCCATGGCAGTCAGCACAAGGGCCGTTGCAAACTTATTTTTGTTTTTCATCTTGAAATCCTCATTTTAGGTTAGAACGAGACGTTGATACCCATGGTGAATTTGCGCAGGTTGGGGTAGCGGCCGTAGCTTCCGGCCCACGAAGCCCAACTCTTGTCGGGGTAGTTGTTGATGAAGTTGATGGCGTTCTGAACGGTGAGATTCAGTCTGACGCTGCTCACTCCGATAGGTTTGAGCCAGGCCTTGGGGAGGCTGTAGGCCACGGTGACGTTGCGCAGTGTGACGGCTGTGGCGTCGATGAGCCAGAACGAGGATGCGGCGGCATTGACGTTGCTGTACCTCATGTTGGGCATCTTGCCAGTCAGGTTGGCGGGAGCCACGACATTCCCTGCGGCGTCGTGGACGTCGGCGTAGTTGAACATGTCGCCGAACGAAGAGGGCATGTTCTCATATTCATAGTTGTTGGCTGCCTGCCTGTAGTCGTTGCCGACCATGACCTTGGCGCCCCAGCTGGCGCTGAGCTGTGCCTGCAGCGAGAAGCTCTTGTAGCTGCCTCCGAGGTTGAGTGTGCATCCGTAGGGGTTGCTGGTGTATTCGGAGAGTCTGACGAAGTCGTTGCCGGCAGTGACCTTGCCGTCTCTCGGGCCGTAGGTGCCGTCGCCGTTGTTGTCGCCGTGCAGGTCCTCGTAGATGAGCATACCCGGTCTCACCTCGCTCTTAGTCATACCCATGTATTCGGTGATGCCGTAGCGGTCGAAATACTCCTCGATGTCCTGATAGTTGCGGAACATGCCGAGGCACTTGAATCCCCACAGTCCGCGGTCGGTGCGTTCGCCGTAGACCATGTCGTCGTATTCGGGGATGGCCTGGAAGTTGGTCTTGAGCATCTTGTTGTCGCTGAATCCGGTGGAGAGTTTCAGCCAGTAGTTGATGTCTTTGCCTATCTTGTCGCGCCATCCGACGTTGAGTTCCCATCCCCAGGCGTCGAGCTCGCCGTAGTTCTCGGGAGTGGCCTGTGTGCCGACGGTGGTGGGGAACTGCGAGGTGCCGGTGCGGGTGGCGAAGAGTTCACGTCCGCGGTCATAGTAGTAGTTGAAGTCGAAGGTCAGGCGGTTGCGCAGGAAGTGTGCGTCGATACCGATATTGGTCTTGTAGGTCTTGTCCCAGTGGACGTCAGAGTTGACACCGGCCTTGGGCATGATGAGTGCGTAGCCCACGTCGCTGTTGAGCCCGTTGCTGCCGAAGATGGCGCCCTTGGCGGCGTTGCGCTCATAGAGCTGTGTCCACAGCCATGCGCGGATGTTGTCTCGTCCCATGAGGCCCCATGATGCGCGCAGTTTGAGGAAGTCCACCCATTTCACCTTCTCCTGGAACCAGTTCTCCTCAGAGATGACCCATCCGGCGCTCACCGAGGGGAACTTGCCCCAGTAGTTCTTGGGAGCG
>CADBLU010000102.1 GCA_902795605.1 uncultured Prevotellaceae bacterium
ATCCATTTGTCAATTCTTCTTAAGTTTTTCATTGTCGTTTTGTTTTGAAAATAGGCCTTATGGTTTTATTGTTGTCACTTGTCGGTTGGTTGTGCAAAGATACAAATCATTTTGCAATATCTGTTATATTGTGGGGAAATACTACCATCATTCAAGTTTCGCATTTGCTCAACTTGCGGAAGTTGAATTTCTTATTATCTCTCAACGTTTTATCTCACGACGGCAGTCCGTGCCATCGTCTCCAAGTCGATGCCATACTCCGAGAGCATCCAGTTTCTGACGATGACAGCCTTGCGGGCAATGCGGCCAGAGGTGTCGAATGCCTTGGTCGTGAATTTTTCCTCGAACACCTCTGAGGGATAGGCGATGAGATATTTCAGGAAGATGGCGAAGTCCTGGGCGGGGGTTATGGTCTTGGCGTCAATGTATTCGAGCAGGCCGTAGGTGTTGTAACTGCCGATGTAATTATACCAGTTGACGTTGCCGACCATTTCCTTGGTGAAAGCCGCAGGCACCTGGATGTTGCCTTGTCCGATGGCGTTGGCCAGCACAGCGGCGTTCAACTCACCCTTGGCCAGGCGCAGCGAATCGTCGCTGAGCGTCGCCAAGCGCGGCGAGGCCAGTCCGAAACACAGGTTGGCGTAACCGTTGGCGGCAGCGACATGCCAGATGGTGTCTTTGACGCTGACGTTGTTGCCTGCCGCGTCGAGACCGGAGTATTCGAAGAGCCTCCCGAGGTCACCAGCGAGGTAAAACCGGTAGGGAAGGTATGCCTTGAGCGAGTCCTCGCGGTAGAAACTGAAGCAGTTGTCCTTGACGAACTTGACTGCGGCGGCGACACACGACTCGTCGGCGGGACGGCTGACATAGCCGAGGCGGTCGGTGATCTGCCAACGGAACATCGCGTCGTTGAAACGATAGAGCATCTGTGTGCCGTAGTGCTCGTAAATCTGGAGGATTTCGGCATCGTAGCTGTTATTGCCTTGCGGGAATTGGACCAGGCGATTGTCGGCCGAAGGGGTGATGTCGTCTTCCGAGCAGGATGCTATCCCTATCAGGATGGTCATGACGATAAAGGTCAGTGTCTTTTTGCTCATGTCGATACGGTGTTTATTGTTGTACACCCACACGGCGGTTGGCCAGCGGGTTTTGCACTAAGTTCTCATTGTGTTCCAGGGCATTGTCTGGAAGCGGCAAGCAGTAGGCGGGGTCGCGCTCTTCGAGCACATAGCGGACGGCGGCACCGCTTTCACCGATGAGGGTGTGCTCGATGCGCGGCATGCCGTAGCGCTTGAGGTCGAAGAAGCGGAAACCTTCGAAGCAGAGTTCGCGGCGGCGCTCGTCGCGGAGCAGTTGCAGCAACTCGTCGGCTGCGGGGAGCTGCAAGTCGGTGTAGACGCGGTAGCGGTTGACGCGCAGCGTGTTCAGGTCGTCGATGGCCTTTTGCCCGGCCTCTTGGTTGCCTTGTAGGTAGAGGTTGGCATAGGCTTCCGCCCTGTTGAGGTAGAGCTCCGCCGTGCGCCAGGTGTACTCATGCTCGTCGCTGCAAACCTTGAGGATGCGGTAGGGATAGTAGTCGTAGCCGCTGGGCACAATATAGGTGTTCATCCTCCGGTCCATCGTCTCGTAGAGGTTGGCGAGCTCCTTACTCACGCCATAAGGTGTCCCCATCAGCCCATAGTCGCCCGACATGGCTTTCATGCCGCAGAGGAAGATGGTCTCGCCGAATTTCTTGGAGATGACGCCGTTGGTGGGGTTGTTGGTGTTGTCGATGGCATACGACTTGAGGCTCACCAATGGGGGCGCCGTGGCCATCGCCTTGTCGGCATGCTCGATGACCTTGTCCCACTGTTCGGTGAAGAGGTAGATGCGCGAAGCCAGCAGGTGAGCGGAGGTGTAGTTGATGCGGTAGACGCCACGGCTCGTCGTGTCGGTGCCGAAAAGGGCGCAGGCCTCCTCGATGTCGCTGATAATCTGGGCATAGACATCAGCCACGGAGGCACGCGGCGCACCGACATCCTTCACCTCGGATTCCGTCACCAAGGGGACGCCGAGGTTGGTCGTGGGGCTCGTCTGCTTGTCATTGTAGGGCAGGGCGTATGTGTTGACCAACCGCCAGTAGTAGAAGGCGCGCATGGTCTTCGCCTCGGCCATGGTGATGTCTTTCTCCGCCTGGCCGCCCTCGCTGCCGGGGAGGTTCTCGATGATGATGTTGAGGGCGGCGATGGTCTTGTAGATGTTGAGGTAGTTGTTCTTGATATAGTTGGGTATCGCCTGGCAGTCGTTCTCCACCTGCCAGAAGTCGGGCTGCCACTCGAAGACAGCCTGACGGGCACTGAGCACCTCGTTCCACATAGAACCTTTGCAACCCTGCACGTCATCGTCCATCATATAGGTGACGGGGTCGACGGGCGACATCATATAGCCTTCGCCATTCATCAGTTCCTGGAACGAACTGGCGGTCTTGGGTTCGAACTCGTCTTGCGACACTTCTTCAAGGAAGTCGCCGCAGGAGGCGAGCGTCATGGCTGCCATGCAGCCGTATAATAGAATCTTCGTCTTCATATTGTCGTCAGAGGCTGATGTTGAGTGAGAATGTATAGTTCTGGGTGATAGGCATGGCGGTGGTGCCTGTGCCTTGAATCTCAGGGTCTTGCCCCTCAAACTCTTTTGCGCAGAATGTGACGGGGTTGGTGACATTGACCGACATGGAGAGGGCGTTGAGCCCCAACCGCTTCACTATTTTCATGGGGAAGCTGTAGTTGAGACTGAGGTTGCGGCAGCGCAGGTAGTCACCCTTCACCACCCGTAGGTCGGAATAGTTGTACATCCAGTAGCTGGAGCGGGATGTCACGGATGCCATGCCGGTGTTGCCTTGCGAGTATTTGAAATAGAGGTAGTAGTCGGGCTCGCCGGTGCGGTTGAAGCCGGGGATGTCGGTGTGCTGCTCATCGCCGGGCTGTTTCCAAGCGTCGATGAGGTTTCTGTTCAGGTTGGCATAGGGCTGGGGCATAAGGTTGTTGCCCTCGAAGAGGTAGTTCAGGCGCACCACATTGCCCAAGGCGTAGGCCCACATGGTGTTGAGCGACCATTGCTTGTATCTGAACGCGAGTGAGAAGCCGCCGTTGAGCTTGGGGTCCTTCTGTCCGGAATAGACCAGGATATCCTTGATGTTGAGGGTGTTCTCCACCTTATCCTGGTTTTTGTAGGTGTGGGCGAAGGTGGCGTAGCCCGTGGCAGGGTCGATGCCGGTGAACCGCCATGAGTAGATGGCGTTGACAGGCTTTCCTTCTTCGTAGGCGTTGCCCGAGAGATAGTCGTCGATGGTGTAGGTCTGCTTGGTGACGCTGGCCACGCGGTTGGAGTTTTTCGACCAGATGGGCGTCAGGCTCAGTTCCATGTCATTGGTGCGCAGGGGGACGAAAGTCATCGACAGTTCGATGCCGTAGTTGGTGAGGTCGGCACCGTTGCGGTAGACATTCTCCTGACCGTATTCCAGAGCCACGGGGAGTTGGAAGAGAATGTCGGTGCCCTTTTTGTGATAATAGTCGAAGGAGCCGTTGATACGGCCGTTGAAGAGGCTCCATTCGAGTCCGAGGTTGATGGTGCGCGTCTTCTCCCATCTGAGGTCGGGATAGGGCAACCTGGAGATATTGAGCTGGTATTCGCCCGACCAGCGGTTGACCACTTGCGAGGGATACCTCACCACCAGGTTGGGACCCACGGAGGTAGGGATGTTGCCTTGCATACCATAAGAGCCTCGGATGCTGAGGTCGCCGAAGATATTGCGGGGCATCCACGGCTCCTCAGCGACATTCCAACGGAAGGCCGACGACCATACGGGGAGGAATTTGTGATTGGTGTACTGCCCGAAGCGGTTGGAGGCATCGAGTCGGATGTTGGCATTGAGGATATAGCGGTTTTTGTAGCTGTAGACCAGGGTGCCGTACTCCGAGACGGTGTTGTTGAGCGTGTTCACGATGTTGGCGGTGTGCTTGTCGAGAGAGCTGTGCCAGTCGGTGGAGCCTGAGACGCTGTTGTTGTATTCATAGCTCACCTTGTTGCCACGGTTGGGGAAATAGCCGTATTCCTGCTCCTTGAGACCTTCATATTGGGTGGAGCGGGCCTCATAGCCTGCCATCACCTGGATGGTGTGGTCATCAAAGAAGGTGCCGTTGTAATTGATTTGCGCACGGGCCGTCCATGATTTCTGCCGCTGGTCCTCGTTGATGAGGATACCGCCGCGCGCGAGCCGGGAAGCGAGTTCGTCGGCGCTGCCCGCGAGGACGGCTCCCACCTCATAGCCGCGGATGCCGCTGATATAGTAGGATTCCTCGTCGGCCCACTGATTCTGGTTGGTGTTGGAGACATTATAACTGTACATGCCGTCGAGGAACAATCCCTTGAGGATTTTGGCGCGGAGGCTGACCTGCGCGTTGGTCTGCCGCATGTCGGTGGTGTTGGAGGTGTGGTCCAACTCGTTGAAGATATTGTATTTCAGCATGTAGGTGTTGTTCGACCCTTCCACGCGGGTCTGGTTCTGCTGGTAGAACTCATCGGGGGCGAGTGTGCGGGCGGCGTAGATGGCATAGTCGAACGGGTTGGTCATGTAGAAGCCGTCGCTGTGGCGGTCGCTGAACATCAGTTTGGTGGACACCTGAAGGAAGTTCCAGAGCCGGGTGTCGAGACTCATGCTCATGGTGTAGCGCCGCATGTTGTCGCCTTTCGACGTTCCCTTCGCGTTGCTATAGCCGAACGAGGTGTAATAGCGGGTCGGCCCTACCCCACCCGACACGTTGACATTGTAGTCCTGGTTGACGGCGTTCTGGAAGAGTTGCTTGAACCAGTTGGTGTTGCGGGTCTCAAGTTCGGTCACCCGTGCGGCAAACTGCTCGTCGTTGATTTTCTTCGCATAGAGGTCGAAAAGGGCTCCCTCATAACCGGTGGAATAGGGCTGGATGTCGAAGATGTATCCGTTTTGCGCCATGTCCTTCGACAGTTGGATGCGCTCCTGAGAGTTCATCATGTTGTACTGCTCGTAGGTGGGACGGGAAGTGAATCCCAACGACGAAGAGAAATTGACCTGTGCCTTACCCTCTCGTCCTTTTTTGGTCTTCACCACGATGACACCGTTGGCAGCGCGTGTGCCATAGATGGCGGTGGCGGAGGCGTCCTTGAGGAAGGTGATGCTCTCAATGTCATGGGGATTGAGACCGGTGATGGCATTGCCGAGGAGCGACAGCGAGGCATTCTCGTTGACTTGGTCGAGGCTGGCGTTTCCACGCAGCACGGCATTGAGTTCGTCGTTGCTCACATTGACCGCCTCTTCCCATATCACGCCATCGATGACCCACACCGGGGCGGCGTCGCCATGGATGGTGGAGGAACCGCGCAGTCGCATTTTCGGTACGGAGTTGGGCGACCCCGAAGGCGAGACGACCGAGAGTCCGGGCACCGTTCCCTGAAGCATGTTCGAGAGGTTGGGCACGTTTTGTATCTGGTAGTCGTCGGGGGTGAGGGTGAAGGTGGAACTGGCAGAGAGGCGCTTGTCGATGGTGTTGTAGCCGTCGCTCACCACGGTGACCTCGCGCAGAGTGGTGGAACTCGCGATCATGAGCACTTTCTTGGAGTTGACCTCGGCGGCTTGCTTCTCCACAGCGTCGAAACCGATGTAAGTGAACCTGAGCACCGACCGTGACGAGGGCACAGAGATGGAGAAACGGCCGTCCTTGTCGGTCTGCGTCCCCTCTCCGCTATCCTTCACATAGATGCTCACACCTATCAGTGGGTATCCGTCGGTGTCGTAGACCTCGCCCTCCACGTCATAGGCATTGGGCGTCGTGCCGCTACCCTTCGTGGCCGCCCGCGGATTTTGCGCCGCAAGGGGGACTGTCGGCAATAGACACATTATTAATAATAAAACCGCCGACCGTCGACAGTCGTGAGGCCGGCTACCAAAAGAAAGTTGATGCAACAATCTCCTGATTTCACAGTGTATCGTGAGCAACATGGCTGAAAGTTGGTTAGTTTCCATTTAAGGTCTCATTAGTTATTTGCAAATTTACGTTAAATTTACACAATAGAGAAAGAAATATTGCTTTTTTTATAAAAAATTAGTAATTTTGAGGCGAAAACAATAAGAATCGCACACAGAGACATCTTTTTTCAAGCGTAAACCAATTATTTACTTTTATACATTTATCTAAACAACCTAATTCGTATGAGGAAAATTTTTACTTTTTTAGCAGTGGCCATGATGGCAGTCTGCGCTCAAGCCCAAGAGAAGGTGCTCTTCACCAATGGTGACACCTACAACAACGGGGCGACACTGACATCCGAGCACACCAAGGTGGTGCTCGGCAACGACCGCACGACGAAGCCCTACGACGTGAAACTGGCTTCATGCAAGGACTACTGCGCCGAACTCTTCGGCCAGACCGTGCAGGTGAAGAACGACGACACCGGCGAGATGGAAGACAAGGTACGCGTCGTCTATGTGGTGGGCAACCAGAACCCCAAGGACGGTGAGCTCGACGGCGACTCCAGCACCGGTGGCGGCTACAAAACCGACAAGGGCAACCTGCCCCAGTCGGG